>JBDTTM010000061.1:0-13486 GCA_039930605.1 Bacteroidota bacterium | reverse complement strand
TTTCCCTCGTAAGCCGGAAGAAAAGCAAAGCCAACATCTACGTCTTCAAGGGTAGCTCTCTTAATAAGACCGCACATTCCAATCGGCACATTCACTAATTTCAATTCAACGCAATACAAGCCAAAACCATTTTCAGCATAGCTCTTCATCGGTCCTTTCTCCAAATATGCAAGTGCATCTTCATCAGTTTTTATATTCCTTTCACCAATATACCTGATCCAGGAGGGAGTATTCACGAGTTCAATAATAAAAGAAGTATCTCCGGTTGTAAATTCCCGGATTATGAGTTGTGCTGTTTCAGCGATGATCATAATTATGAACCTGGTTTTTTTGTGGATTGATTGCGAAGATAGTTCTAGTCGATTGATGCTGAAAATCAATGAATTTTAAAAAAAATTAACTAATTATAACGAGATTTGAGATTAAAAATTATTTACATCTTTGCCGTCTCTTTAGAATCGTTCTAAATAAGAAAACATACTTCAACTAACCAACAATGCGTACTCCAATACTAACCTTTTTACTTTCTATTGCACTGCTATCAGCGGCTGCACAAGTGCTTACGAGAGAAGATTCGCTGCATGCAAACCTTGACGTTCGCGATGCAAATACTTTTATCTCCGGATATGGTGAGCTCAAATACGCATATGACTTTATTGATGAAACTGCACATACAAACCTAACCAGAAATGTTCTTTTTGTCGGGCACAGGTTCAACAGTAAAATTTCCTTTTTTAGTGAACTTGAATTGGAAGATGCAAAAATTGAAGGTGGTGAACCGGGAGGAGAAATTTCCCTCGAGCAATTCTACCTCAGATTTAACATCAGCAAAAGCGCTTATATCTCTGCCGGTTTATTTACACCACGTCTCGGAATAATTAATGAAAATCACCTCCCTACTACTTTCAATGGTAACGACAGGCCTGTGGTTGAAACACTCGTGATTCCTGCAACATGGCGCGAAATCGGGGTGAGTATTTATGGTGCAATTGGCAGTACCAACCTGAATTACTCTTTCGGAATCGTTAACGGATTGAATTCCGCCGGATTTGAAAACGGTACAGGTATTCGTGAAGGAAGATTTGAAGGAAGTAATGCTTCTGCTTCCAATCTTGCCGTAACGGGATCACTTCTATATTACTTCAGAAACTTCAGATTCCAGGTTAGCAGCTACTATGGTGGAAGTGTTGGTTTGAATAAACGCAACGCTGACAGTCTCCAGCTTGAAAGCGGCGTATTCGGAACTCCTGTTTCTATCAGCGAAGCAAACGTTCAATACAATGGAAAGCTGTTGACTTTCCGTGCACTTTTTGCCCAGGGAACTATTTCGAAAGCCGATCAAATCAACAGGGCTTATGCAAGCAATACACCTGAATCATTTTTTGGCGCTTACGCAGAAGCCGGCATCAACTTATTATATCTCTTTAATAAGGATTCCAAGCGGACATGCACCCTTTTTGCACGGTACGAAACGCTGGATCTCAATAAGTCAGTCCCTCAAAACGGAATTATAGATGACATCAATAAAAAGGATTTTATCGTTGCCGGGTGCACCTATAAGCCGATTCACGGTATTGTAATCAAGGCCGATTATGTATTCCGGAAAACGGGCGAACCCAATCCAAAGCTGAATCCAAATCCATCACCACAGGCACCTGCATACAGCACTACCAATGGGTTCTTCAATCTCGGCTTCGGGTATAGTTTTTAACCCTTTTTATACTGCCATAAATAACCATTTGATCCTTTTATGCTGATTATGAGGATGGAAACTTTTATTAATAAAGCAGTATAAATGATGAGATTTGGCAGATTGAAAAATTAAGTTACTTTTGCGCCCGCCTACCTGAAGGCAGGCCTCTAATTTTAAAAATTAAACATGTTAATAGTAGCTGTTAAAGACAACGAAAGCATCGACAAAGCCCTGAAAAAGTTCAAAAAGAAATTTGAACGCACAGGTGTAGTACGTCAACTCCGTGACCGCAAGAATTTTGAAAAACCTTCAATTACAAGGCGCCAGGAAATTATCAAGGCAAAATATATCAATAAGATTCGCAGGGAAGGAATTCTTTAGTCCTGAAATCATTTAGTATCTTTACATCGCAGATCGAAATTCGATGAGCGCGAAAGGAAAGACATAAAAGGAGAGAAAAAACTTAGGTTGGTTTCTCTCCTTTGTTATTTACACTAATGAAGGCACGAAACAGTTTCATTTCATACATCAAATTCGAAAAGCGCTTTTCACCACATACGGTCCTCGCATACCAGGGCGATCTCGATCAGTTTTTTCATTACGCAAAACATACCTACGAAACAGAAGTTCCTGAAGAAGTGAACCACGCTATGGTTCGAAGCTGGATCGTAAGTATGATGGAACAAAAAATAACTCCACGCAGCATTACCCGGAAGATTACGACACTGAAAACATTTTATAAATTTATGTTGCGGAATGGTGAGATCACTACCAACCCGATGCAGAAGGTGCAGGCACCTAAAATTTCGAAACGACTGCCGGTGTATGTAGAAGAGCCCAATATGAAAATTCTTTTTGATGAAGGCGATTTCGGAGATGATTTCACCGGCGTGCGGGACCGGCTATTAATGGAGGTATTTTATGCAACCGGAATGCGATTGTCTGAACTCGTCAATCTCAGTGACAAAGATTTTGACATTGGCAATTGCCAGGTAAAAGTTTTAGGTAAACGCAATAAAGAACGTATCATTCCGTTTGCAGATCCGTTAAAGGCCATGATTAAATCGTATCTTGCATTGAAAGGAAAACAGGAATTTGCTGAACAGTCTGATCGTTTTTTTGTTGATGAAAAAGGAGTTGCAATCAGTCCGAAGAAACCTTACTACATTGTACAGAAGTACCTCAAACAGGCAACAACAATTTCTAAAAAAAGTCCACATGTGCTTCGGCATACTTTTGCAACCCACATGTTGAACAACGGGGCCGATCTCAATTCAGTGAAGGAGTTGCTCGGGCATGCCAACCTTGCGGCAACACAGGTTTACACACATAACACAATAGAAAAATTAAAGAAGGTTTATAAACAAGCTCACCCACGGGCATAAATTCAGAAGGAGGATTCAATATGAAAATCAGAGTTCAATCAATCCATTTTAATGCAGATCAAAAGCTGCTGGATTTTATCAATGACAAAGTTGACAAATTGGTTCACTTTTACGACCATATTATCGAAGGAGAAGTATTTCTTAAACTTGACAAAGCAAGCGATCTGCAGAATAAAATTGTGCAAATCAAGCTCCAGATTCCGGGCAACGACCTGATCACAAAACACCAATGCCGCACATTTGAAGAAGCCACAGATCTTTGTGTAGAGGCCTTAACCAAACAGATTAAAAGACACAAAGAAAAATTACGCGGAGATTAATACAGCATTGAACACTTTCAAATACTGTTACTTTTCGCTCAATGCTCTTGGGATGAAGAAAACATGTATTTACCCAACTTTATTTTTGAAAGTGTAAGAGAAGAATTAGATTTGTATAACAGCTCAGCGGGTAAATCGTATCCTGTTTAATATACTCATGAACCGAATCGTCAGAATTTTATTATTTGCTATAGTTATTGCTCCTTGTGTTTCATTCGCACAGGTTCCGGGTACTGCGCAGGTCATCGAAAAAACGGTGATCAGCTACAATGATACAGTACGACTCAGCTTCGTGCATGATCCGTCTTTATACGCCCAGGGTTGGGATACATTGGGACAGACAAAATTCTGGCGGGAAGTGATTAACCTCACCAGCGATACTTGTATTATCAATGTGTCCTCATGCCGCCAGTCACTTCAAAAAGTTTGTCGCGGAGAATGGATGCAACTGAGTGAAGAAGAAAAGAAATTTATCAAAGACAGTTTAAGCTGCACAAATAAAATCGATTGCAACTCTACTTTATTTGTAACATCAGGCAAGGAAGAATTTTATGAGTTGAAAAAAGTACTGCCCGAAATCAGCAAAGCCATCCACGTTTTTGAAAAAGCCGGAGTAGATCCATGGTATGCACAAACGATCATGTTGATTGAAAGTCCGGGAAAAACAAAAGTAAAATCTTCTGTAGGAGCGAATGGACCATTTCAATTAATGAGATCTGTTGCGCGTAAATATGGTTTGGTCGTAAACAAATCAAGGGACGACAGAACGAACCTTGAAAAATCTGCAAAGGTCGCTGCGAAACTCCTAAATGTAGGATGCATTGCCAACGTGAAGAAATACCTGGATGAATTGCATCTTCCTTATAACGAAACCGATTTATGGTTCCGTTTGCTCGTGTTGCATGCATATCATGCCGGTGCCGGAAACGTTCATTGCGTTTTGCAGAAATTGCAGCCACAAAAAGGTGGGATGGAATTGTTTGCGCAGATCTGGCAAACAGAATGCGGCGGTTTTAAAAATGAATCGCAAAACTATTCACAGATTGCATTGGCATCTTTATCCAGTTTCGATGAGATGATTCAGCATGACGGTGATACCGTTTTCCTGGTGAAAGGAGATAAAGAATTCAAGCGCTTTAATAAGAAAGACCCTAAACCATGGGATGCATTTCAGTACCTGAATAAATGTCTTGCAACTTATGAAACTGACCTTGTGGACGGAACAATCCCTTACGAATTTTTTATGAAACGTGTAGGACAGGTTCGTTCAGAGTTGAAGAAGGTTGCGTCAAAAGCAAAGTTGACAAAAGAGAACACCGATGTGGTGATTTATACATACCCGGCTAGTGAAGAACAGATGCTGAACCTTGCTTCCAGGTTGATGAAAAAACAACGCTTCGAAGAAGCCATCTCTATCACAAAACTGAATCTTGATGCACGTCCGAATTCAGCGAAGTCATTTGAAATCCTCGCAAATGCCTATTTGAGAAAAGGTGAAAAACAACTGGCTGCCATATACGCCAACCGTTCCATGGCTGCAAGGGAAAAAATGGAATACGAGAACAAGGACTAATCTTTTATTTTTCTCACGCTTCCCTTTTATTATCACAAATACTTTTTTGTCATCAGTGTCACCTGGGAGAGACTTTCTTTATACTCGCGGATAACGCAAATCGAAATCCATAAACCCTGACGGAACTGTGGAATTTTGAAATTCAAACCATGACCAACCTGCGTCGTCATCGCGAACAGCTCACTTATTAATTGACTGCTTCCCGCGTTCCAGGAATTTCTTCACACGCAGTTGAGCATTCTCACGGATATTCATATAAAACAGATTATAATCAACGATGTGGTAATTTGTGTACTTGAAAAAAGGAGTCAGGAAAAAATGCGGTTTGTCAATTCGCACCACTCCGTCGAGGACCTGTGCATCAGAAAGATGTGGGATGATGTGCTTGAAGTTTTTTAATATTCCACCTTTATTCAACTTATATGGGGCATATTTATCATCATTCCTCCAGGTCAGCGGATTGGTGCAAACAGCATCATGTTTCGGAATCACATACCCGGGCGGAAAATATTTCTGGGCGAAAGTTCTCCAGGTTACAAAACAACCGGTCTCGGAAGAATCAGCGCATATTTTAAGATGTGAATACAAGGTATCATATACAGGAATCCCGATGAGGTAGGCAGCAACGAGTTGGTTCATCAGCGGCTTGCCATCAAAGAATTCCTGGAGTAATCGAATCGCATGCGTGGTCCCCTGGCTGTGCGAAGCAATGATAACCGGCCGGTTGTTGTTCCAGTGCTCCATATAAAATTCAAAAGCACGTTTCACATCGCTGTATGCAAGCTCGAAAGCCATGTCTGCGGTTGGCTTATCTTTCGTGTAATAAGCAGCCAGGTGTGCTTCCCTGTATCGTGGTGCATAAATTTTTCCGGCACCATTAAATGCACTTGCCTGGTAAAGTATGGTTGATTCATCTACCTTTTTATTAATCACTTCATCGTTTACATCAGCATTCCATTGATGGCTCTTTGGGGTGGTATCAAGATATAGAGTGGGGTGAATAAAAAACACATCAACCTCTGCAGATGCCTGTTCATCCAGGCAACCTTTGCATTGCGGAACCCTGTCAGCATTGTCCTTTTTGTCTGGAAGCACAGCCCAGTTTTCGCTTTTGTTGTAATCAGGGCGGGATGGAGTGAACTGTTCCGAAAACGGAATAGTAAGGATGTTCGGAGTGTATTTACTTGAACAGGCACTCAAAAGACCAATAAATAAAATGTTGAAATATCTTGTGCTCATCGAAACAGTGATGCTACAAAGAAAGTAAATCAGTGGATTGAATAAAAATTTTCTCCGTCAATTGAATGATTTCATTGGGAGAACGTTGAATATGAAGGCTAAGAATGAAATATCGAATGTCGAACAAGCCTACCGGCAGGCAGGGTTATTCACTATTCATTTTTAATGGCTTTCCTGACTATAGCAGGAAATCTCCAATCATAAAAGGGATCTGACCTTTGAAAGCTGGCTGTTTCGAATTAAATCCATCCAACCTCCGTCAACTCCCAACTCTTGTTTATTTTCGCACCATGAGCAATTCCAACCTCGATCCCTCTGCCAATGAAATTACAATTGTGGAAAAGGAACTTGAAAAAGTCCTGCGGCCACAGGGTTTTGAGGATTTCACCGGCCAGAAACAGGTCATCGAAAACCTCGGTGTATTTGTGAGCGCAGCCCGGCAACGGGAAGAAGCACTAGATCACGTGCTGTTGCATGGCCCGCCGGGATTGGGAAAAACTACACTTGCATACATTCTTTCCAATGAATTGGGAGTAAACATCAAAACGACCAGCGGACCCGTACTTGATAAACCCGGAGACCTTGCAGGATTGCTTACCAACCTCGAACCAAATGATGTGCTGTTCATAGATGAAATCCACCGGCTGAGCCCTGTCGTTGAGGAGTATTTGTATTCTGCGATGGAAGATTTCAAAATTGACATCATGATTGAAAGCGGCCCCAATGCGCGGTCTGTTCAGATCAAACTCAATCCCTTTACGCTCATCGGTGCGACAACTCGTTCCGGTTTGCTCACCTCTCCCCTGCGCGCACGTTTTGGAATTACATCAAGACTGGAATATTACGATTCATCGCTCCTTAAAAAAATTGTAAAACGATCTGCAGAAATTCTCCGCATCGAAATTGAAGAAGATGCAGCTTTTGAAATTGCCCGCAGAAGCCGCGGCACACCACGCATTGCGAATGCCTTGCTGCGCAGGGTACGCGATTTTGCACAGGTAAAAGGAACAGGGAAAATTGATTTAGCTATTTCACACCATGCACTCAAAGCGCTCAATGTAGATCAGCATGGATTGGATGAAATGGACAATCGGATTCTCCTTTGCATCATCGACAAATTCAAAGGCGGACCGGTAGGAATCACAACCATCGCAACTGCTGTGAGCGAAGAATCCGGAACGATTGAAGAAGTGTACGAACCGTTTTTGATACAAGAAGGCTATCTCAAACGCACACCGCGCGGACGGGAGGCAACGGAATTGGCTTACGAGCACCTGGGAAGAAAAAGAAGTGCGAATGAAGGGACGTTGTTTTAATAGGGAGCCGCTCCCCATTCAGGCAGGCAAGCCTAACCATAGCAAATGGGAGGGAATAAATCCGTGGGAGTGGTCAATGAACCCGAATACTATAAATGTATGGCTTGATTTTTAAAAGAAAAGGTAACACCTGTTTCAATCCAACTGTCTTCCCGCTTTCCACTTCAAGCCGCCCCAAAAAATTTGGGCCGGGCTTTCCGTTGCAATCGGGTTTAGGTAGGTTGCAGACCGTTTCATGGCGCTGACTTAAACAGCCAATAAACACGCTATGATTTTAAATTAAACCGAACGGTTATCTTTGAGTCGTACAGGCAAATAAACAGGCATGCGCAAGCTATTCATTGCTCCATTCTTTTTTTTATTCTCAATCGTCTTTGCACAGCCTGTTTTAAAACAGAGCATAGGTATTGGGCCAATACCGAATGATACGGATCCTGTATGTTATGCTCCGTGGTACCTGGGAAGTTTTTATAGCAGTGGATTGCAGGCTGGAGATACAGCCTATGATTTCACAATTTACAACCTGAATGGCGATAGCCTGAACTTAAGAGATGCCTTGAGTCATGGCCGGCCGGTTTTACTCGTTGCAGGAAGTTACACCTGTCCGGTCTACCGCGGCAAAGTACCGGTGATCAATGATGTATTTAATATGTATGCCGGTCAACTGGATGTTTATATCATTTACACACTTGAAGCTCACCCGGAAATTGACACGAGTGTTTATTTTGGATATGTAAATACTACCACACAAAATAACCAGGAAGGAATTTTATATCGCCAGCCGACAACTTATGGTGAACGCAAAATGATATTAAGCGACATGCTCACAGGGATGAATACTTTACCACCCGTTTTTATTGACGGTCCCTGCAATAACTGGTGGAGCAATTTCGGACCAGCACCTAACAACTCATACCTGATAGACACGACTGGAATAATTTATTCCAAACATGGATGGTTCGACAGGTATCCGGATAATATTTATTGTGCCATTGACAGCCTCCTCGGAACTAACAGTGGAAATTGTACCGCTCATGGCGGCACCAGCAATTATTCCTTTCAGTTAATTTCTGCTGATACTGTTTATGGTCTTGCGGGCTCTACAATTTCCGTTGATGCAGCGCTTACAAACACAGGCACCCAGGATATATTAATTCATGCACAGAGAATCGCAAACGATTTACCGGCTGGCTGGGCATCATCTATGTGTATTGATGTTTGTTATTCCAGCGCGACAGACTCCGTTGTATTTCTATTACCGGCAGGGGCAACGCAACCGGTACATGTTTATTTTTATACCTCTTCGGCAGGAAACGACACAGGACACGTTAAAATGGGATTTAAGAATCTGAGCAATGCTGCCAACAATAATTTCATGCAAACATTCGGCATCACCACTTCCGCAAACGGAATTCATGAAATCGGTTATTCAGGAAATGACTTTTCAATTTCTCCTAATCCGGCTCATTCGGAATTGAAAATAAATATTGACGGCCCGCAAAAAATTGAAGTACAAGTTTACAATTCTTTAGGTAAGTGCGTCCTCAACAGTAATAATTCAGGAACGCTGGATATTTCTAATTTATCCCAGGGAATTTATTTTGTAAAAATCAGGAACCATGTAAAAATGTTTCTGAAAAATTAAATTCTGCTCAATCGAAGCAGTCTCACGAGGAGTTACATTTCAGCTTCTGTTTTACCCCTTTTCCATTCATAGGATAATTTATTCAGCTTTCTCTTCACCTTTCTTTCCGAGTTTCACGATATCCCCTGTGGTGAACAAAATCGGTTTTAAAATCGCTCTCCATTCCGGCTTTTTGCGAAGTAAAAACTCAAGGTCCATTCCAAAGTGTTTGAACTCCTCTTGCTGCGCATTTTTCATAATTGCTTTAGCCGCTTTATCTTTCTCGACCGAGATACGCTGTTCATACCAGTCTATTGCCTGCGCTTCTTCTATGAGCGATAAAATCATACGGGCGAATGTTCTTGTCTTCTCCGACAATTCGTTTGGCGGTTCGTGATATTGGTCAAATGACATAGTGTATTATAAGTTTTATCCGTTAATATAATAAATGGCAAAACAAATTTACACATTCCAATTGTATTTATTCTCGGTCACAAATAATAGGTAGTGGTTCAGTTTGAATTCCCGGCATTCCCGAACCACCATCAACTATTAAATACACAATAGAATAGTTGAGCGAACTGAGGATTGCAAGGTCAAATTCCCTTTAGCCTCTCCATCACCCTCCCCACCATTCTGTCACAATAAACCAAATTGAACTCAAAAATATCCTCGGCTTTGTAAGATTTCTCCACTACCTTACGCAGCATAGCTTTGGCGCGGTTCAGGCGGACCTTTACGTTGGCTTCGGAGATGTTCAGCGACTCAGCTGTCTCTTTTACACTGAGTCCATTAATTTCGCGTAAAGAAAAAACCAGCCTGTAATCTTCAGGGACTTGTTGTAAAGCATCCTCAATCACATTATTTAATTCACGACTCATAACAATTTTATTGGTGTCGCTGTATTGCTGATTGGCAAACATGGGTACTGATTTATCATTGATCTCATTGGCAATTTCATTTTTGAAACTGGACTTCTGTTTTTTCCGGTAGCAGTTATTCAACATGATTTTAATGATCCATGTTTTGAATGTTGAACGGTTTTCAAACCGCGACAAGCCTGAATATGCATCAATAAAAGTATCCTGCATCAGGTCTTCGGTGTCTTCGTGGTTGTAATTGTAAGAACGCCCGGTTTTATACAATGCAGAGTTATTTCTCCGGATAAGGATCTCGAACAATGCCACCTCTCCTTCCATGATCTTTTTTATGATCTCCCCATCCGTGTACTTCTCAAAATTTTTCATGTTCAGAATCCTTCTCTTCTTTTAAGAAATTACCTTCGCTATACGCGCCATGGAAAACGCACCGACGGCCATCACCAGGTCACGCACCGCGACATCAATATAATTTCCTGAAGCAAGCAAAGTTAGTGCAATCACCGTTAGCCACGCTGCCACCACCAAACCACCAATTGCAGGCTTCATCAGCACCATGATGCCGGCTGCAATTTCGATGATACCAACTACCATCATAAATACATGCGGACTGAACGGCAGCATATTTACGATGCCGGGATGAATATAATTTTCCCAGGTTGCCAGCAGGTCGGTGAATTTGTCAAGACCGGCTACGATGGGCACAATGCCAAAGGTAAGCTTCATTAAATTGAAAGTCGGCTTGATCGCGTGATTTAAATTGATTGTTTCCATTTTTTGATTTATTGTTTATATATCATTGGAGGAGGTGAGAAATGAAAAGGTTACAAATTTGTTTACGATTCCGGATTGATTGAACTTAAGGTTCCATTGAACCACAGTGATGAAGCAGCCTTTTTAACCACATAGAAAGCATAGGATAAATAGGAAATCAGAACAAATATTATGCATAGAGCAGTAGTAATAATTTTTCTTCAAGAATTTCCATCTCAAATAATTAAAATGCTGAAGGAAGTAATTTATAGTTTACAGATAGTTAACCTCGAAAAACTCCTTAAACTTGCAATTCACTTAATAAAATATCCCTATGATTTTATCTATACGTAATTGCATCACCAGCTTTATGCTGCTTTTTTCAATTTACACGAATGCACAACCTCTAAGCGGGAACTACACCATCAACTCTGCAATGGCGACTGGTGGAAGCAACTTCCAGACTTTTACCGATTTGTCGGGGGACCTTACGGCTGATGGTATTTCCGGGAATGTGGTGGTGACGGTGGTTCCAGGATCGGGCCCATACACAGAACAGATTACGATTTTAAGTATTCCCGGCTCAGGTCCAAATGCAACAGTATTGCTGGATGGGAGCGGAGAAACACTGACTGCTCTAACCAATACAAATGACAGGCACGTTTTGCGTTTGTCCGATGTACAATATTTTACCATTCACAACCTTCATATTGTGCGTGATACTGCAGCAACGAGCGGTTTCTATGGCATACACATATTAGGTTCAGGGCAGCACATCACCATCAGCAATTGCGCTGTTGACATGAGTGGCTCAACCAGTACGCTGGTGGGAGCATACATTGCATCCGGTTCGATGACAAGCATTCTCGACAGCGGTGATTTTCATTTTATCAATATTGTAAATGACACTGCTGTTGGTGGCGGCTATGGCGCATCGATTTTCGGAAAAGTTAACCAACTGGCAACTGACATTGTCATTTCAGGAAATACATTTTATGATTTTCATTCCAACGGTGTGTACCTGAGGGAAACCAACGGAGCAATTATCAGCAACAATTTTTTCGACAAGCGAACTGCCCAGGTTACTTCCTGCAATGCAATCCAGATCGCGCAGGCTGCAAACATCAATGCGAATATTTTTAACAACAGTATAAGGCTGTCACAAACAAATAACGGCACAATGAGTTTCAGAGGGATTTATCTTTTTAACGGAACCGGTCACAAGGTCTATAATAACTTAATCTATGGCATACGCCTGACCTCAGGCAACTTTACAGGAATAGAAGTCCGCACCGGCGGGACTGCTCCTGAAATTTATTTTAATACGATCTCCATTGATGATCTGTCATCAACGTCAGGCGACTTGTTTGGAATTTCTGAAGAGCTTTCGAATACCAATGCAGTTTTGCGCAACAACATCATCAGCATTACCCAGCAAACATCCGGAACAAAAGCAGGACTTGTACTCGGGGCAATTGCTACGGTGACAAGTGCATTCAACAGCAACTACAACATCGTCTATGTACCGGGTGGCAACGTGGCATTGAAGGATGCAAGTACACCGGTCTATTACCCGACACTTTCCGACTGGCAGGCTGCAAGTACACAGGATGCAAATTCCACTTTCATTGATCCTGTATTTACCGGATTGATTATTCCGATTCCTACGAATACACTTGCAGACAATCTCGGAACTCCTATTGCAGGGATTACAACAGATGTTGCCGGATTTACAAGAGGCACACCTCCGGATTGCGGCGCGTATGAATTTCCTTCCACTATTGGAATTGAAAACCCGGAAACACTTGAAACTCCGGTATTATATCCCAATCCATTTTCTGACAGGTTGAATATCATTTTGAACAACAATCAGCCTTCACAAATGATTTTGTACAACGGAATTTCGGGGAAACAATTGAGGAGCCGATTCTCCAACGCTGCATACATTGACACCAAAGGATTACCGGCCGGAGTTTATTTTTACGAAGTACTGGATGGAAATTCTACTGTCGCAAAAGGAAAAATTATCAAGCAATAGTCTAGAACCGCTTCCTGTTTCCACTACCGGAATTACTTCTGCCTCCGGGCCTGCCACCGCTTCTTCCTCCTGGCCTGCCACCAGGTCTTCCACTACCTCCGCCCCTGTTGAATTGCCCCGGTCTTTTTTTGCCCGGTTCATACAGCGGGCCTTCACCTAATTTTTCCGGTAATGGAATCTTGGGAACTTCTTTGCCAATCAGTTCTTCGATGCGGGAAAATTTTTCCTGGTCGCGCTCATTAATAAAAGTGATAGCCGTTCCCAAAGCATCTGCACGTGCAGTACGGCCGATGCGATGTACGTAGTCTTCAGGATCAGGCGGTGCATCGTAATTGACAACGAGATTGATGCCATCTACATCAATACCACGTGAAAGCACATCTGTACCAACGAGTATTCTAAGTCTGCGCCCTTTAAAATCCCGCATGATCTGTTCCCGCTCTACCTGTTCAATATCAGAGTGAAATGCTTTTACAGCAAATCCTTTTGACTTGAGATCAGCACCGAGTTTTTTTACTTTTTCTTTTGTGGAAGCAAATATCAATATGCTTTGGTATTCTACATTGGAAAGAATATCCAACAATAATTTTTCCTTCTGTGCGTCATAAGCCAGATATGCCTGCTGCGTTATTCCCTCCGCAGGTTTTGCAATTGAAAGTGTGATCTC
>JBDTTM010000060.1:0-13589 GCA_039930605.1 Bacteroidota bacterium | reverse complement strand
CCCGGCTTGCTGTAATCATAAGGCCAGCGGTAAACAGTCGGAATTTCTCCCGGCCAGTTGCCGTGAATTCCCATTATCGGTGATGTCCATTCAATGGTATTGCTCTTCCACGGATTCTGAACTGATTTCTTGCCACGGTACATGCTGTAGAAGAAGTTGATCACAAAAATAAATTGCGCCAATCCTCCCAGTAAAGCAAATGCACTGATGAGGTAGTTGATATTGATCGCTGCATCAAATCCGGAATAAGCAGTGTACGCGTAATACCTACGCGGCGCCCCCGCAAGACCCACAAAGTGCATCGGGAAGAAAGTTCCATAAACACCAAGGATTGTCAGCCAGAAGTGAAGATATCCGAGTCTCTTGTTCATCATCCGTCCGAACATTCGCGGGAACCAGTGATAGATACCTGCAAACATTCCGAAGATCGCTGAACTTCCCATTACAATATGGAAGTGAGCGACTACGAAATAGTTGTCGTGGATGTTGATGTCAAGCGCTGAGTCTCCAAGAATAATTCCTGTCAATCCACCGGAGATAAAGAAGGAAACCAGTCCCATGGCAAAGAGCATGGCGGGTGACAATACGATGTTTGCTTTCCAGAGCGTCGCTAAGTAGTTAAACACTTTCACTGCAGATGGAATCGCGACCAGGAGTGTTGTAAATACAAACACAGAGCCGAGGAACGGATTCATTCCTGTGATAAACATGTGGTGTCCCCATACAATAAATGAAAGGAATGCAATAACGAGCATGGATCCGATCATCGCTTTGTATCCGAAAATTGGCTTGCGCGATTGTGTGGAAATAATTTCTGATGCCAGTCCCAATGCAGGTAGCAATACGATGTACACTTCCGGGTGACCCAGGAACCAGAATAAATGCTGGAATAAGATCGGGCTACCACCGGAATAATGAAGCGGTGCGCCGCCAATGTAAATATCAGAGAGATAAAAACTGGTTCCGAAACTTCTGTCGAACAACAGCAACAAAGCTGCAGCGAACAATACCGGGAAGGAAAGGATACCAAGGATAGCAGTAATTGTAAATGCCCAAATAGTAAGTGGAAGGCGCGTCATACTCATTCCTTTGGTACGCAGGTTGATAACAGTCACAACGTAGTTGATACCGCCAAGCAATGCCGAACCAATGAAGAGAACCATACTTATCAGCCACAAAGTCATACCCAATCCTGATCCTGCAATGGCCTGCGGCAAGGCGCTGAGTGGGGGATAAATTGTCCATCCGCCGGATGCAGGACCTGTTTCAATAACCAATGATGCACACATCACCGCACAACTTGCGAAGAAAAACCAGTATGACAACATATTCAAAAATCCTGATGCCATATCACGTGCTCCGACCTGGAAAGGGATCAAGAGGTTACTGAAAGTTCCGGAGAGACCGCCTGTCAATACAAAGAATACCATGATGGTACCATGGATGGTGACAAGACCCAGGTAGAATGAAGGATCCAGCTTTCCGCCTTTTCCCCATTTTCCAAGTATCGTTTCCAGGAATGGGAATTTATGATCAGGCCATCCGAGCTGGAGTCGGAAGATCATAGACATTAACATGGCAAGCACAGCCATCACAATAGCTGTCACCAAAAACTGCTTGCTGATCATTTTATGATCCTGGCTGAACACGTATTTAGTCCAGAACGTTTCATGATGCTCATGCGCATCATGGTCGTGTACCGGGTGTTCGTGAGAATGATCTGACATTATCTGAGTTTTATTTCGTTCAACAAATTTAATCTCTTATTTCAATTATCTGGTGGCCACAACTTTCTTACCACTATGACTTCCTGCTGCTATTCCCTTTGCAGAATCCACCGGCATTGCCGCAGGGGCCGGCACTTCTGCTGGCTGGAATACAAGTGACTGTTCCTTGTACCATTTTTTAAAATCTTCCTGTGTATCAATCACCACCTTCATATTCATGTTGTAGTGAGCCACCCCACAGACTTTATTGCACAACAACACGTAGTCGAACTTCGGATTGTTGGTAATCTTTTTCATTTCTGCTGTCGTGATAGTTGGCGTAAGAGCAATCTCTGTCGTCATTCCCGGAACTGCATTCATCTGTGCGCGAAGATGCGGCAGATAAACACTGTGTATCACATCGCGTGAGTGAATTTTAAATTCAACCGGCGTATTTACAGGGATGTGAAGTTCCTTTGCGATCTTGTCGTCAGCTGAAGCAGAATCCTTTTCATCAACACCAAGAGGATTTTCATCGGTGATCCAGCGGAAGAAAGAATTTCCAAGTTTGTTATCAGCACCGGCATACCGGGCAGTCCAGTCGAATTGTTTTCCATAAATCTCGACCTGCATAGAATTTTTCGGCGCAGGGCCGGTAATGTCATTCCACAATTTCAAACCGTAAACGATCAGTCCGATCAGCACGATTCCCGGAATTACTGTCCACCAGAATTCGAGGCGGTGGTTATCAGGATAAAAATATGCCTTGTTCCCTTTTTTGTGCCGGTATTTATAACCATAACCGAAAAGTAAAATCTGTGTGATGATAAATACGACCCCGATGAGTGCAAAGTTCTGATACAAATAGGCGTCTGTCAATACGCCATGCTTGGAAGCAGAAATCGGAAGCAGGTATTTTTTTGCGTCAATGGTGAAATAAATCATTCCACCAAGTCCGACAACTAAGAACCAGATCAGGAGTTTTCCATTGAAGTTGTTATCCTTCTCTGTGATTTCATCTTCATGACCATCACCACCCAATTCATTTACCAGTTCAAGTATGCGGATAGCCCGTACTACCGTAATGACGGTAAGAATGATGACAATCCAGACTAAGAGTGTATGCATTTGCTGAAGTTATTCGTTAATCGTTATATGTTATCCGGAAATCCACCGGCAACTCTTCTTAATTTCTATTTTCCAATTTCCTAAATATGATGATGCAGACTTTCCTGTAACATCGGGTGGTGCTGTGGCACAACAGCGGCTTTTGTAAGTTCGCTCAATGTAGACCAGATAAATGCGCCTGCGAAGCCGATCATCGTTCCGAATTCAATAAATCCAAGGTGCCATTCTGTTCCCACAGTTCCCGGCATCACCATCAGGAACACATCAATCCAGTGACCAAAGAGAATAATTATTCCTCCAACGACCAGGATTGCACGCTGTCGTTTTGCATCACGCGTCATCAATACAAGGAAAGGAGCAATGAAGTTCACAAAGAAATTTCCGATCCACATCGTGCGGTAGTAAAGCCAGCGCGTCTGGAAGTAAACAACTTCTTCAGGAAGATTCGCATACCATATCAGCATGAATTGTGAGAACCAGAGGTATGTCCAGAATATAGAAAATGCAAACATGAATTTTCCGAGGTCATGAATATGATTTTCATTTACATGATCCATAAAGCCACGTCTCTTCAGGTATAGTACGAACATGGCAATTGTTGCCAGTCCGCTAACAAACAATCCTGCAAAGAAGTACCAGCCAAACAATGTCGAGAACCAGTGTGAATCAATTGACATCAGGACATCCCATGCAGCGGTAGAAGAAGTAACAGCAAAAAATACCAGGAATACGGCTCCGAGAGTAACACACTTTTTATAATGAGATACGTTGCCGTCAGCATCTTCGAGTAGTGAATGCTTGCGGAAAGCCATTGAAAATCCAATCCAGATAATTGCATAAGCAACGATGCGCGTCAAATAAAAAGGGATATTCAAAAATCCGCTTTTCCCCGCCAGGATGTGATCATATTCAGGGCTTGCTTTGTCGTATAATTCCGGATGTGTCCAGTGATACAGTTCGTGGTGACCGAAAATAAAAATGAGAATCAGACCTGCCATGCCATATTTTAGAAAACCGGTCATTGCTTCAGGCACGCGTTTAATCGCTACCGCCCAGCCGGCCTGTGCAGCATAATTGAATGCAATAAAGAATGTTCCGCACAACGCGATGGCTGTGAAATAAAAATCATT
Source organism: Bacteroidota bacterium (assembly GCA_039930605.1). GTDB lineage: Bacteria > Bacteroidota > Bacteroidia > AKYH767-A > 2013-40CM-41-45 > JAPLDB01. Next base: position 9,625 of record JBDTTM010000060.1, on the reverse strand, counting down.
ATGAAGAAGCACGGCCCAGGCACGTGTCTTATCAGTCATGAAACCCATCACAACAGCAAGTACTCCAATCGCCATCATGACGAGAGGGATCATCTTGTTATTCTTTGTGAGTTCGTATTTACGATCAGAAATTGAATGCTCCATTAAGTGATTGAATATTTATGATGTAATATTTAAATTTTACACTATTACATTTTTTTTGATTCTGTTTTCACGGTATCTGCCGTTGCTACTTCAGGCTTCTGCAGGGTATGTACATACATGATAATTTTCCAGCGCTGCGAAGCGGTGAGCTGTGAAGCATGCGATCCCATCATGTTTTTCCCCCACTGTGTTGTATGAAATGCCTTTCCTTCAGGCAGGTCCTTCAGTGCATCACTGTTGTATGCAGGCGGTTTCGGTCCATTGTGTGCCACAACCAATCCATCTCCCTGTCCTTTTGCTCCGTGACAATGCGTACAATAGTTCTCATATAAACGCTTTCCTTCTGCCATGTTTTCACCTGAATGCTCCAGTGGATTGTGCAGGTTGGTACCTGCAGCTTCATACCCTTCAGGTGTATTTTCATAAGGGTAAGGCATCCGGTCGAGCGCCGTGTATATATCATTTCCGCGTGCAATCGTTCCGGCAACCGGCTGCTGCTCTGTCATGCTGTCCTTGAAATTAGGATTGGCAGAGTTTGTTTCGTAGTCAGGTGACCTGTACATGTCAGGCATGTATTCCAAACCGGGATCCTTCGGATCATCGCTGCTGCATGAAGCAACAGCAATCACTGTTACCACAGGCAAAATATATTTGAAAATCTTTTTCATCTTCTTTATGCGAATTGCATTGATTTCATCAATACTTCTGATGCACCTGATGCTTTGATCATATTTGCCGTTTCATCCAGCTTGCTTTCGTCCTTCACTGCAACGTGCAGTACAAATTTATCGTCTGTCAATCTTGGATGCGGTATCGGTGCTGTAACGCCGGGTAATAATTTGCTTCTCAACAAAAATGTGAGTGCCATTCCATGTGCTGCGCAGAATACAGTGCTTTCAAAAGTAACCGGGATGAATGCAGGAAGGTTCATGTAGAACATGAAATTCGGCTTGCCACCAATGTTGATCGGCCAATCATGAATCATCATATACCAGGTCATCAGCAATGCAAGCGTAGTTCCTGTTGCGCCATACATGAATGCTGTAATGGAAATGCGCGTGCGGGGCACATTCAGCAGTTTTTCAATACCGTGAATCGGAAACGGAGTTTGTGCATCCACACACTTCACTCCCTTACTGAGCAGGTTTTCTATTCCTGACATCAGCTCAGATTCATCATCATAGACTCCGTAGATTACTCTTGCCATTTTATTTAGATATGACCCCCTATGCCAGCAGGGGTAGATTTAAATTTCTATTTATGTAATACCCCTTTATGCTTGTATTGATTACTTGTCTTCTTCATCACCGTTTTCAACTCTGCCAATGCTATCACTGGAAACACACGGGCAAATACCAGGAAGCATGTAAAGAACAAACCGATCGTTCCGACAAAGATTCCCACTTCGATAAAGGTTGGCGAGTACATCGTCCAGCTTGAAGGAAGATAATCACGGTGAATGGATGTTACAATAATTACAAAACGTTCAAACCACATTCCGATATTCACGAAGATAGAAATGATGAATGTAGCCATCGCGCTGGTGCGTATTTTCTTGAACCAGAATAGCTGAGGAGTAACCACGTTACAAGTCATCATACTCCAATATGCCCACCAGTATGGACCGAAAGCGCGGTTCTGAAACGCATACGCTTCGTATTGAACTCCCGAATACCATGCGATGAAGAACTCCGTGATGTAAGCAACACCTACAATAGAACCGGTGAGAATGATGACTTTATTCATCAGCTCAATGTGCTGCGTAGTGATGTATTCCTCAAGTCCTAATACTTTTCTTGCCACCAGCATCAATGTCAAAACCATTGCGAAACCGGAGAAGATCGCACCGGCAACGAAGTATGGAGGGAAGATCGTAGTATGCCAACCCGGAACGATGGAAGTTGCGAAGTCGAAGGATACAATCGTGTGTACTGAGAGTACGAGTGGTGTGGAAAGTCCTGCAAGTACCAGTGCTACTTCTTCAAAACGTAACCAGTCGCGGGCTGTACCTTTCCATCCGAAGGAAAGCAACCCGTAAATAAATTTTCTTGTGGGTGTAATGGCGCGGTCGCGGATCGTAGCAAGATCCGGAATCAAACCTAAATACCAAAACACAAGTGATACTGAGAAATATGTCGAGATTGCAAATACGTCCCAAAGCAATGGTGAGTTAAAATTAACCCAGAGCGAGCCAAACTGATTCGGTAGCGGGAGCATCCAGTAATCGAGCCATGGACGTCCTGTATGGAACAACGGAAACAAACCTGCACAGATTACGGCAAAGATGGTCATCGCCTCCGCCGAACGGTTGATGGACATTCTCCAACGCTGACGGAACAACAAAAGGATTGCAGAAATCAAAGTACCTGCGTGGCCGATACCGATCCACCAAACGAAATTGGTGATATCCCATGCCCAACCGACTGTTTTATTCAGACCCCATGAACCGATTCCGTTTCCGATGGTGTAACAGAGGCAAAGAATTCCCCAGGTCATTGTAGTCGAGGAGATGATGAAAGCCGTCCACCAATATTTATTTGCCTTCCCTTCTACAGGGCGGCAAATATCTTCCGTCATCTGGTGATAGCTCTTTTTACCGAGTATCAGCGGGTCGCGGACTTCTGCTTCGTACTGCGCATTAACTGCTGTTGACATTTATTTTTTCTTTTTCGTTTAAAGAATCTCTTTCAATTAACCTTTCTTCTCTTCAGACATCTCATGATGCGCCTCTGCCTTCACATTGCGCACCTTGGTCTGATAGAATACATTCGGTTGTACATCCAACTCCTCCAACAGGTGATAGCTGCGGCCATTCGGTTCCCACATTTTGTTCAGCTTGCTTTCTTTGTCTTTGTAATCTCCGAAAGTAATGGCCTGTGTAGGACACGCCTGCGCGCAAGCAGTATTTATTTCTCCGTCTTTCACTTTTCTTCCCTGCTTCTTGGCAACAAGTTTTCCCTCCTGCAAACGCTGTACACAAAGAGAGCATTTTTCCATTACCCCACGGGCGCGGACAACTACATCTGGATTGAGCACCATCTTGCCTAAATCGTTGTTCATATTGAAATCGAACTTCGGATTATCAGTATATCGGAACCAGTTGAAACGTCTTACTTTATATGGACAGTTGTTTGCACAATAACGGGTACCAACGCAGCGGTTATAGATCATCTGGTTCATTCCTTCAGAGCTGTGGCTCGTAGCAATAACAGGACAAACCGTTTCACAAGGTGCATGGGCGCAATGCTGGCACATTACCGGCTGAAAAACTACCTTCGGATTGTCAGAAGGAATTTCCATGGCTTTAATATCGCCGCTTTCATGTTCTTTCGGATCAGCATCAGAGGAAAAATAGCGGTCGATGCGAATCCAATGCATTTCGCGGCTGCGTGTTACTTCTTCTTTTCCGACAACCGGTACATTGTTTTCGGCAGTACAAGCTACAACGCATGTTCCGCAACCGATACAGGAGTTCAGGTCAATACTCATTCCGAAGTGATGATTCCCGTCTTCAAAACTATTCCACAGGTTCAGTTCCTGCGCATTCATCTTCTTTTCTTCCTTGCCTACCTTGACAGAAATTAAATCTCTTTCATTTCCCGCCGTAGGGTCTTTTACGAATTCATCGAGCGTAGTTTCTTTCACAATCGCACGCCCCATCATGGTATGATGCGACTGTGTAGTTGCAAGCAGTACATCATCCTCAACAGTTTTGCTGATCTGAACACCACCGGCAGCAGCCATCAGTTGTCCGTCAACCATCGTCATAAAAGGATATGCATTCACTCCTACACCATCGGCCACTTTTCCGGCACCTTTTCTTCCATATCCTACAGCAACAGAGCAAGTGCCCGGCATTTGTCCCGGCTGAACAACAACAGGCATTTTCATACTCACGCCATTTGCTTTCACCTCTACGATGTTGCCTTGCTTCCAGCTGTTATCGCGCGCATCCTTTGGGGCAACGCTCAAATAATTATCCCATGTAATTTTAGAAACCGGGTCAGGTAATTCCTGCAACCACGGATTATTCGCCTGTACGCCTGATCCAACACCGGTCTTTTCATACAGCGTCATTTCAACACCGGCAACATTCATCCTGCCCGCAGCATCAGCAGCTGCTGTGAGATTGGCAGCAGATTTATAACTTTTCGAAGCTCCTTGCTCTCCTTCAAAAATACCTTCCTGTAATACTTCATTCCATGATTTACCTTTCAGCACGTTTGCATTCCAATGCTGTGCAATGAAATCATGGTAGTTGCTGCCAGAACCCGCCCACATCAAAAGTGATTCAGCAAACTGTCTTGTGCTGAACAACGGAGCAATAGTAGGTTGCGTCAACGAATATTTTCCCAGTTTCGGCTCCGCATCATTCCACGATTCAAGTGGATGGTGGTCAGGACAGATATATTGGCAGGCAGCAGCCGTCTCATCAGCGCGATCGGCAAATGAAATACTACAGGTAACTTTCTTTATTGCATCACCGAATTGTTTTCCCATCGGTGATGTATAAACCGGATTGCAGTTAGAGATCAACAATGCACCAACTTCACCTTTACTCATTTCATCCATCAGCAACGCCATGTCGGCATCGTTGCCCTGGCGGAGGTGACAATGATTATCTAAGTCAATCGTTGTTCCGTAATTTTCAAGCAATGAATTGATTCCGTTCACCAGGTTCTGAACTGCAGTATTGTTGATACCACAAACCACCAGTGATTTTCCCTTGTTGGTCCACAAATCATCAGCCAACATGGAGATTGCTTTTGCCAGTTCACCAACTGAACCTGCATTCACCGTTGTTGCGCCTGCTTTTGATGCAATTGCATTGTACAGGTTGGCGAGTACTGCGCCTTGCATGCTCGGTTTCACATGGTAACGTTCATCAGCATTACTTCCTGTAAGAGAAAGTGCTGACTCGAACTGCACATGCTTGGACATGGTCTTCTTACCGCTGTCCAGTTTGCGTGTTTCTGCATACTGGCGGGAATATTCAATCGGGGAAATCCAGTTGATCAGAAAATCGCAATCAAATGCAGCGATCACTTCTGCCTTGTCGAAATTGTAACTTGGAATTTCATCCACGCCAAAGCTCTCTTTATTGGCGGCTTTCATGGCTGAGCATGAAACAGCATCATATACTACATGCTTTGTATTCGGATATTTTTTTCCAAACTCTTCAATTACTTTTAAAGTGGATGGAGAAATTATTGTCGAAGACAGGATCCTGATCTTACCATTCGCAGAAGCAACACTTTGCAGCTTCATGGCAATTTCCCTGTCCATATTTTCCCAGCTAACGGGAGCACCGTTTGCGATCGGAGTTCTTAAACGTGCATTGTCATAAAGAGAAAGTACTGATGCCTGGATGCGTGCATTGGTACCACCTTTGGTCACCGATGAACTGGTATTTCCTTCAACTTTAATAGGCCGGCCTTCGCGTGTTTTTACAAGGACAGCACAATAGTCATAACCATCATGATAAGAAGAAGCATACCAGTTACTTGCTCCGGGAGTTACCTGCTCCGGACGGTTGAGGTATGGAATTGTTTTACGGATAGGTGCTTCGCATGCAGCTAGGGATGCGGCAGCTACACTGAAGCCCAGGAATTTCAAAAAGTCCCTGCGGGGAGATACCGTGATGTCGGCTGATTTTTCCTGAACGATTTCATCTAGTGGAAGATGCTCTGCAAATTCATTGTTCTTTAGTTGAACAAATTTTGCATCGTTCTGCAGTTCTTCTACCCCTTTCCAGTATGTTTTATTCATTGTGATCTGTATGCTAGTAGTTATGCGCTATAGATTCGTATAACTGTTAACGGATAACGTTTAACTTCTTAATAGTGACATCGTGCACATTCAGTTCCACCGATCCGCTCAACTGTGAGTAAAGAATCAGAACCGTATTTTGCAAGAAGCGTTTTATGATAGTCATTATAATATGCGTTGCTGGTCATCTGAACAGGAGTTCTCCGGTGACAATCGATGCACCATCCCATTGTCAATTTTGAATATTGGTATGCAACCGTCATGCTGTCCTGAACAGGTCCATGGCAGGTCTGACATTCAATTTTACCAACCACAAAGTGCTGAGAGTGATTGAAATAGGCAAGATCCGGCAGGTTGTGAACGCGTGCCCACTGAATCGGTTTAGGGTTGGAACCATAAGTTCCCTTGTCAGGATCGTAGTCCAATGCCTTATAAATTTTTGCAATTTCTGTCTTTTCTCCTGTTGGACCCTGCTTAACGAATTTGTGACAGTTCATACATACATTCAGCGATGGAACACCGGCAGTTTTTCCTCGCTCAGCGCCGCTGTGGCAATAGATACAACTGATTTTCATGTCGCCGGCATGCAGTTTGTGAGAATATTTAATCGGCTGTTCCGGCTTGTAGCCTTGTGTAACACCGATACTCAACAGTCCATACCATGCTTTCACACTTCCAAACATGAACAATACGATCAGGATAACAGCAAAAAGTTTTTTGTTATTGCGCGCCCAATGCACAAAACCCTCCCAGCGACCCATTGGTGCCGGATCAGGAATTCCCTGTCTTTTGCGCACAGCATGCGCCAACGTTTCCTGTGTTCTTCTTAAAACGCCGCTTATTAAATAAAGTACTATAGCCGCGACTATGAGGTAGATCCAGGCGTTACTGCCTTCCTCCTGTCCTTCTTCTCCGTCTGTTTTAGCTGCAACTGAAGTTACCGGCGGCTTCACGTCCTTAAGATAAGTCAGGATGGCTTTGATTTCTCCCTCTTTCAAATTGGTAAACACAGTCATCTGCTGTTTACCATTGTCGTTGTACAGTTTTACAGCTTCTGCATCCCCGGATTTGATCATTGCCGGAGCATTGTGAATCCATTTCAACAGCCAATCTTCACTATGACGGCCTTCCACGCCTTTAAGCGCGGGGCCTACCACTTTCTCAAATGGCGAGTGACACGTTTTACAATTGTTGTTAAAGAGTGCTTCTCCATCCTGTGCACATGCTACACCGGCAGAAAAAGCAATGGACAGCGAGAGGAGTAGAAGGCGTTTGATGGATTTGTGCAAGTATGCGTTGGTCATGATCCTATTTTTAAAACCTGACAATACGTGCTTTAATTGGAAAAATAGAGCACACGCTTTCGTCAGTGAAACGTCATTTTTTGAAACGGCTGCAAATTTATCAGAGAAATGCTAACTGTGAAATTTTGTTAAGAATTTTTTTCACAATCGGCGCAAGTGGCTGATGATGTGGGAATAAATGGTTCCCGGTATAAGAAAAAACCTCCCGAAACGACGGTTTTATTGTGTCACCGGCCTTCTATTCAGAACATTGACCGAAAAATTCAAGTGTTTGGTTAGAATCAATAAATTCCGGCATGATTCACAGCTTCCGGAAATTCCATTTTCCCGGATTGATAATCAGTGAGACTTTTGTTAAACAGCCTTCAAACACATAGCTCATATAGGTTCACATAGAAATCCGAACAGCCATTTACCAATGAGAGCACAGAGAGCAGTCTGAAATCCCAACAGCGTGTAATCGTTGCAAACATATGAGACACATAGAAAGCCGTATCAATGAACGACCCAGCATCAAACTGCGAGGTATATTGTGAAATTCTCTGAGTCTTCTTCGCCATAGAAGCATTCGCTACGACGGCTGAAAGCCTCTACCCTACTTCGCCAAGGCAACGGATGGATCTCCTCAACTTGCCAACTCCGCCGAAGCTGTTTCTCTGCCTGCGAGGGCAGGGCATCCCCGTAGCAAGTAACGAGGTAGTCGGCGAAGAAGAATAAAAGTCGTAAAAGGGTTAAGCATTATTTTGATTTATACATTTAATCTATGTGGTAATTCTTCAAGCCCTCCTCCATTTTTTTCTTCAGCAGTTTTTCCAGATTTGATTTTGCTTTCTGCCATTCATCATCCAGTATACTAAAATAAGCCGAGCTCCTGAATGTGCCGTCATCCTTCAGCATGTGTTTGCGGATGATCCCTTCATACACACCTCCTATTTTTTCAATTGCTTTTCTTGAACGCATATTGTCATGTTGCGTTTTCAATTGCGCACGTTTGGCTTTCAATGTTTCAAAACTAAAAGTCAGCAACGCCAGTTTGCAATCAGGGTTTATCGCTGTAGACCAGTACTGCGGCATCATCCAGGTCCCTCCAATTTCCAGTCGTTTGTCGAAATCCACGATATCCATCAGCCTTGTAGAGCCAATAATTTTTCCGGAAGATTTTAATTGAATCACAAACGGATATTCTAATCCTTTGTCACGTTTCTTCAACGTGCCGAGATAAACTTTGTTGAATGTTTCACGCACACTCCAGTCGCCGGTATAAAATTCCCAGATGCGTTTATCTGATGCAGCAGCATGTAACTCATCAAAATGTTTTTCTTCAAGCGGCAACAGGTTGACGAGTTTGCCGGAAAGAATTGTGGGATGCGGAATCCAGTTAACACTCATTGCTGTAAAAATTAAGAAGCAAACTTAAGTGAATCAAAACAAAAGACAATGGACTTTAGACAACCGGCAGTGGACAAAAATAATAGCTCGATCAAAATTGTAAGGCTATCTGCATTATGGGCCTATGTGTATATGGCTGTTTAATCTACCTTCCGACAATCAATACTTTTGAATTCAGAAAAAGGTTCTGATCAAATATCCTGATCACATATGTCCCTTCACTCAACTCCTTCACCGAAATCTCCATTGGTGAATGGTCAAATTCAGTTCGCATCACTTCTCTTCCCATCACATCATAAACACCAATCGATAAATTATTCCCTGCATCAAATCCATCCAGTTCAACCATCGTACTATTCACTGCAGGGTTCGGATAAATGTTCAACGCACCTTTTTTTTGCAAATCGCGCACGCTTGCTATTGTATCAGGAATATAAAAAGGGAATGTGCAATCAAGTGATTGATAAAACAGCGAGAAAAGTTCGAGCTTGCCCTGGAACGGAAGAATGAGCGGTGCTACAATCTGCAAGGTATGCGGCTGCGGCCCGGTACCGATGCCGAAATAACTCACAGTCTCTTTTGCAATGGTATCATTCGTTGCATTGAGTAATACAAACCCGGGGTAATCAAAGAGCACTGAAGAAGGGTTCGATGCATAAATGGTGAGTGTATTCGGACCAAGCGAATCATAAGTACAACAGCTGATCAAAAGTGAATCACAGGCCGGGAGGTTTTGCGCTTTGGCAAAAAATGAAATCGTAAAGAGCGAAAGGAGTATAAGTTTTTTCATGAGTAATTGATTTATACTTCAAAACAACAAAATGCAAAATGAATTCCAAAATCCATCCCTGAATCATCCCTTACCTGCCTGAATTTTTCACATCAAAAGTCAAGTAACCAGGTCATAAGCCGCCACGGACCTACTCTTCATGCTTACCCAAAAACTCCTTTTGGAACTTTGGAAAATATTTTTTTCTGATCGCTGACAATGCAACACCCAGCAGAAACGCCACCAGCGT
>JBDTTM010000059.1:0-13640 GCA_039930605.1 Bacteroidota bacterium | reverse complement strand
ATCAATAAACGGCTTAAAGAGTTCGAGGACAGCTATGCTGTGAAGGACAAGCAGGATTTATTGGCTATGTGTGCTTTGCAGTTTGCTACCGAAGCGATGGGTCATCATAAGCAGGATAAGAAGGCAGGCCAGGGTGAGACGGCCGAACAGGTCGATTATTTGAAATTGCTGATTGATGAATACCTGGCATCGGAAGAGATTACTACGACATAAAGGAAGATCGTTCTTTGAATAAGAGTTTATAGTTTCATGTTTGTTGGTTTGCACTTAGCCGGTAACGGTTATTACTGTAGACTGTCGACTGAGGACTGTGGACTTTTAAAGGTATCCCGCATTTATACTGAGATTCACTTTTATAAAACTCAACACTTCGATATCATTGGAATTAGCTTAAGGTATCCAATGGCAGGCTGCATTCCTCGCAAGAGGTTCTATCCGTCAACTGACGGATGTTCACAGCAGACACCATAAATCGCCTGGCGGTTCCACCTCTATCTTAAGGGGTTTGACGAAGTCTCTTAGTATGATTGCGGGTTTTTTATTGAATGAAAATGGGTTTATAGAAGTGCAAAACACAAACTTAAAACCCTTGTCGAATTTATCCTGACCGGAAGTTTCCGGGAAGGTAATCTTAAATACCTCGAAGCTAATCTTCGGGGAGTTTGAAAACAATTCATGAAGTCCTTTTCTGCTTGTTGGAGAAGAACATTAAAAACAGAATAAATATATATGGAAGACAATTTAATATTAATGATTGCAGTTGGTGTTCTGGCACTGGTGGTTGGGGGAATAGTTGCATGGTTCATCTTGAAAAAAGGAATGAAATCACGCGAACTTATTGCCATTGAACGCGCCAAATCAATCGTGAAAGACGCTGAGAATGATGCCGAGGTAATGAAGAAGAATAAAATTCTTGAAGCCAAAGAAAAATTTCTGCAACTGAAAACCGAGCATGAAAAACACATTGTAGAAAAAGATAAATCGCTCGGGCTCGCTGAAAACCGGATCAAGCAAAAGGAACAGGCACTTGCTCAAAAAACAGAACAGACGCAGCGGAAGCAGCAGGAATATGATACGCTACAGGGTAACCTGAAAAACCAGCTCTCGATTATTGAAGGCAAAAAAGAAGAGCTTGCAAAAATGCACCAGCGCCAGGTTGAACAACTGGAGAAGATCAGCGGGTTGAGCGTTGAACAAGCCAAGGGACAGTTGGTAGAAGCACTCAAGGAAGAAGCCAAGACAGGTGCTTTGTCTTATATTAAGGATATCATGGAAGAGGCCAAGCTCACTGCCAGTAAAGAAGCCAAGAAAATAGTTATTCAAACCATTCAACGGGTGGCAACGGAGCATGCGATTGAGAATGCCGTTACTGTTTTTCACATTGAGAATGATGACGTAAAAGGTCGCGTGATAGGCCGCGAAGGCAGAAACATCAGGGCATTGGAAGCAGCTACAGGAGTTGAAATTATTGTTGATGATACCCCTGAGTCAATCATCCTTTCCTGCTTCGATCCCGTTCGCAGGGAATTGGCCCGCCTCGCATTGCACCAGCTTGTAACTGACGGCCGTATTCACCCCGCGCGGATCGAAGAGGTTGTGGCAAAAGTGAAACGTCAGTTAGAAGATGAAATCGTTGAAGTAGGGAAGCGGACTACTATCGATTTGGGTATTCATGGCCTTGCGCCTGAAATGATCCGCATGGTGGGACGGATGAAGTACCGTTCTTCTTATGGCCAGAATCTTTTGCAACACTCACGCGAAGTTGCAAACCTTTGCGCTTTGATGGCGACTGAACTCGGACTGAATGTGAAGCTTGCCAAACGCGCAGGATTGCTTCATGACATTGGCAAGGTGCCTGATGATGAACCAGAATTACCGCATGCAATCCTCGGAATGAAGATCGCGGAGAAGAACAAAGAAAATCCTGAAGTGTGTAATGCCATTGGAGCGCACCACGATGAAATAGAAATGACAAGTATCCTTTCACCAATTGTGCAGGTATGCGATGCCATCAGCGGCGCGCGTCCGGGTGCAAGACGTGAAGTCCTTGAATCCTATATCAAACGCCTTAAAGACATGGAAGCAATGGCGATGAGTTACCAGGGAGTTGATAAAACATTTGCCATCCAGGCAGGCCGTGAACTTCGTGTGATCGTGCAGAGTGAAAAAATAAATGACAAGCAGGCGGAAATGCTGAGCTTTGATATCGCCAATAAGATTCAGAATGAAATGACGTACCCGGGCCAGGTGAAAGTTACGGTCATTCGTGAAACAAGATCCGTTAACTACGCGAAATAATTTTTTATCCTAAAGCAGGTTCGCGGGAGTTTCTCTTGAAGCTGCTTTTGAAAATCCAGACGCCAGCGAGACATGAGCGAGGAATTCGATATTATCATTGAGCCCAAAAAAAATATTGGTCACTACTGGCGGGAATTGTGGCGGTTTCGGGGATTGCTGTATTTTCTTGCATGGAGAGACTTCCTCATCCGGTATAAGCAAACGGTATTGGGTATATCCTGGAGCCTCATACGACCGCTGATCACGCTCGTAGTTTTTACACTCGTCTTTGGTAAAATTGCAAACCTTCCTGCGGAGGGTGTACCGTATTCACTACTGGTAGGCGCTGCCCTTATCCCATGGCAGTTTTTTTCCAATGCCTTTTCTGACGCAAGCCAGTCACTGATTTCGAATTCCAATTTGCTGAGTAAAGTTTACTTCCCCCGGCTTCTTGTTCCTGCAAGTACATTGCTTGTTGCCATCGCAGACTTCCTTATTTCACTTATCATCCTCGCTGCCCTGATGATATGGTTTCATTTTACTCCGCCCATAACCATCTTTTTGCTCCCGGTATTTTTTCTCTTCGCTTTACTGGTTTCATTCGGTGCAGGTGTTTTTATTGCCGCCGTGAATGTGAAGTACAGGGACTTTCGCTATGTGGTTCCATTCATCGTTCAGGCAGGGTTATTCATTTCTCCGGTTGGTTTCAGTTCATCTGTGGTAAATGAAAAATACCGTTTGTTGTATTCGCTCAATCCGATGGTAGGTATCATAGATGGTTTCCGATGGTGCCTGTTGGGAGGCAATGCGCACCTTTATATTCCAGGATTCCTTTTGTCCATCGTCTTTACAATATTGCTAACCATTTTTGGCATTAAATATTTCAGGAACTTTGAAAGGGGATTTGCAGACATCATTTGAACAGGTATATGAGTACGGTAATAAAATCAGAGAACCTTGGAAAGATGTACCAGCTTCGGCATACTTCAGGCCACAGGTATAAAACTTTTCGCGAGGAAATTGCCGCCAGGATGAAATCGGTATTTTCCGGCGGTGGTTCATCTTCCACTGAAGATTTCTGGGCGTTGAAAAATGTTTCCTTTGAAATAAAAAAGGGAGACCGTATCGGTATCATAGGTCGCAATGGTGCCGGTAAATCCACCCTCCTCAAAATACTTAGCAGGATAACAGAACCCTCTGAAGGACGGGTTTCAATTAAAGGCAGGGTTGCAAGTTTGCTGGAAGTGGGAACGGGATTCCATCCTGAACTTACCGGAAAGGAAAATATTTATCTGAATGGAAGTATTCTCGGAATGACGCGCGACGAGATCCGGAGCAGGTTTGATGAGATTGTCGCTTTTGCTGAAGTGGAAAAATTTCTTGATACTCCTATCAAGAGATATTCAAGTGGGATGTATGTGCGTCTCGCATTTGCAGTTGCTGCCCACCTGGAGCCGGAAATACTGATCGTTGATGAAGTACTTGCCGTTGGCGATTCCCAATTTCAGAAAAAATGCCTCGGAAAAATGGAAGAAGTCAGCAAGAATGACGGACGTACGGTTCTCTTTGTAAGTCATAACATGGCTACCATACAGTACCTCTGCAATACTTGTATGTACCTCAAGCAAGGACAATTTGTAGCGTCAGGAAATACACAGGAAGTGATAAGCAGGTATTTGCAGGAATCTGTAGAAACCGGTAGTGCAGACCTCACCAGCAATCGTCATAGAGAAGGAAATCAAAAGATAAGGTTTACAGGCGTTACATTCAGAAGTCCTGGCGGAGAAGAGAAACGTTCATTGCAGTGTGGTCAGGATGTTGTAATGGATTTGCATTTCAGCGTTAACGGCCCTCATCAACTGAATGCGCTGCATTTTTCTGTCGGCATTGATGACCAGCTTGGACAGCGTATTACTTATTTCAGCAATGAAATTACCCACCAGCTTTTCAGCATGGTAGATGCAGGTAATTTTATTGTCAGCATTGATATAAAAAAACTTCCCCTTAAGCAAGGCAGCTATTCATATACTTTGTTTTCTTCTGTCGGTGGGGAGATCTCCGATTGGGTTAAAAATGCAGGCAGTTTTTTTGTCGAGGCCGGAGATTTTTTTCAAACTGGAAAACTGCCTGACTCAGACCAGGGCGCGTTTTATATTCAACATTCCTTCAGTCTCAGTAAAGAATGAATTCATACCTCATTACGTATTTCCGGGAAATGAGTAAATTGAAAAGGCGCGGTCTGGTTGTGCCTTCACTTCAAATGCTTTCTAAAGACTTTCTACAATGGAAAAAATGGGCTGCACCCGGATCCTCTTCTGTAGAAGCGCGTCTGCCATGGATGACATTTTCAGCCATCCGTTTCATGGAAAAAAATCTCGACCGTTCCATGAAAGTTTTTGAATATGGCTGTGGTGGTTCCTCCGTTTTCCTTTGCGAAAGGGTAGGAAAAGTAATATCAGTCGAACATGATAAGAGTTGGTTTCACATCCTTGGTAATAAGCTGAAGGACCTGCAATTATTAAACTGGGAAGGATTGTTAATTGAACCTGAATGGGATGGAACTGCGACCCGATCTATTGCTGAGCCTGGTGAATATGGAACTGATGATGTAAAACTTTCCTGCTACAGGTTTAAAAAATATGCATCCGCTATTGATGCGTACAGCGATGGACAATTTGACTGGGTGCTCGTTGATGGACGTTCCAGACCATCTTGTCTTAAGCATTCCTTACCCAAGGTAAAAACAGGAGGATTTTTATTGCTTGATAATTCAGACAGGGGATATTACCTTGAAAAACTTCCGGCAAATTTTAATGATCATTTCAGAATAGTTTGCGAAGATGCCGGTCCGGCAACATTCATGACGGAATTTTCTAAGACTACTATCTGGCAAAAAATTAAATGATAAATGCACCGGTAGCACTTTTTGTTTACAACCGCCCCCTTCATACAAGGAGAACATTGATGAGTTTGTCCAATTGCAGTAAGGCCGGTGATACGGACCTATTTATTTTTTGTGATGGTTTGAAAGCCGGCGCTTCCCTTCAGGATAAAAATGCAGTAGAAGAAGTACGCCAGGTAGTGCGGGAAAAAAAATGGTGCAGGAATATTGAGATCATTGAGTCCCCGGTTAACAAAGGTTTGTCTCGTTCTGTAATTGCAGGAGTGACGGATATTGTAAATCGTTTCGGGAAAATAATTGTCCTCGAAGATGACATGGAAGTATCGCCCTATTTTCTGAAATATATGAATGAAGGTCTCACATTATATGAAAATGACGAGAAGGTGATCAGCCTCACAGGATATTGTTGGCCAGTGAAGGAAGAACTGCCCGAAACTTTTTTTCTGATGGGTACTTATTGTTGGGGATGGGCCACCTGGAAGCGCGGGTGGGATTTATTTGAAGCTGATGGAAGGAAACTCCTTCAACAACTGGAGGAGAGAAAACTCACCACCTTATTTGATTTTGATAACAGTCATTTTTATACGAGCATGCTTAGAGACCAGGTAGAAGGAAGAAACGACTCATGGGCTTTGCCGTGGTATGCAATTGCATTTCTTAAAAACAAACTCACGTTGATTCCGGGGAGGTCGCTGGTACACAACACAGGTATTGACGGAACCGGCGTACATTCGGGCGAATCAAACGAATGGAAAGTAACATTGTCCATAAACCCTGTTGAAGTAAATAGAATTCCTGTCTCTGACAGTTTACAAGGCAGACAGGCAGTCACTTCTTTTTTCAGGAGTATGAAAAGAAACTCGTTCAGTGAACGGTTGAAGAGAAAAATAAGAAATTTGTTTCCACTCAATCATAAATAATGGGATTTATTTCAGGAATTGGCAGAAAATTATTTCCTTCTGAAAGCATGCGCCTGATAAGGAACGCCGGGAAATTTCCGAGATTCCAACATACGAAATTTTCATACCGTGACCTTGAATTGGAGGTAACAGATTTTTTGTCTGTAGCCTGGCAGTTAATGGAGATATTCGAAGAGGAGGAATTGCGATTCAACTCTAGTGCTGTCAATCCCTTAATCTATGATTGCGGTGCCAATGTGGGCATCTCATCTCTTTATTTCAAAAAACTGTTTCCTGGAGCTGTCGTGAAAGCTTTTGAACCTGATCCTGATGTATTCAAATGCCTTGAGAAAAATGTTTCACGGAATCACATCCATGGAATTGAGCTGTTTCAAAAAGCCATTTGGACTGAGAATGGAAGACTCACTTTCTCATCTGAAGGCGCTGATGGTGGTTCTCTTGTTTCAGGATCCGGAAAAAAAATTGAAGTGGAAAGTGTACGCCTGAAGGATTTGCTGGGAAAGGAAAAAGAAGTTGATCTTCTGAAAATAGATATTGAAGGAGCAGAGGTGGATGTTATCAATGACATCAGGGAAGAACTCAATAAGGTGAAATTACTTTTTGTAGAATACCATTCCAGGCCAGGACAACCTCAGCGATTGGATGAACTTTGTCACTCCATTTCATCTGCTGGATTCAGGTATTATATTCGTTCAATAAATTCATCCGTAAAAAATCCATTCGTTTCAGAAATGGGTGTCAGCGGAATGGATATTCAACTTAATATTCATGCCATTCGGTAACAGAATCTGGAAAGCTATCAGTAGCCGCGCCGGAAAGGCTGGATCACGAATGCTGAGAATCAGGTATGGCAGTTGTGCAGTCCTGCTTTATCACCGGGTAGCCAATCTCCATACGGATCCTCAGTTGCTGGCAGTGAGCCCTGAAAATTTTGACATGCATCTGGCAGTATTGAATTCCGGTTTTCACCTGCTTACCGTTGCCGGATTCAAAGAACATCTTCGCACAAGGAAAAAATTTCCTGCAAAAAGTGTCCTCATTACCTTTGATGACGGATATGCAGACAACTTTCAGCAGGCACTGCCTATACTTGCATCACATCGGGCTGAAGCATTGTTCTATATTTGTACGGGCAACATTGGAACAGATCATGAATTCTGGTGGGATGAATTGGAACGCCTGCTGCTTTGCCATGAGAAATTTCCTTCTTCTTTTCTCATTAAAATAAATGGAAAAAGTTATTCCAGTTCTGATAGCATTCTTTCGAGAACAAAGATGTATAGCGAACTTCTCCCTACATTGAGAAATATGGATTTCATTGCACGCGAAAAAATTTTCTCAGAGATCAGGGCCTTGCTTCCCTTTTCTGCGCCAAGAGAATCGCATCGTTCTGTCAATGAATTGGAATTAAAGGAAATGAGTAAATCGCCATTTGTCACCATTGGTGCGCATACAGTCAATCACTGCTCTCTCAATGCCCTTGAAAGCGATGAACAGAGAGCTGAAATTCAGAAATCCATTTTTACGATAGAAAAGTTAACGGGGAACGTAGTAAAAGATTTTTCATTTCCATTTGGTACGGATAAAGATTTCAGCAAGACGACTATCGGCATTTGTAAAGAATCCGGAATGGAATTCGTATCGGCCAATATTCCCGGTTGTGTTCATGCCAAAAGTGACAACTATTCTTTGCGGAGGTTCCTGGTGCGCGACTGGGATGCTCATGATTTTCACAGGCAACTCAATTCATTTTTTAACCGATGAAAATTGTTCACATCAGTAACAACGACATTGGTGGTGCCGGCATAGCTGCGGTTCGGTTACACCTGGCCTTGCTTGAAAGGGGTATTGAATCTTATTTACTTACAAGTCAAAAACATACTCAGCGTATTCCTCGTCATTTCCAGGTGGACCCGACCGGATACTTTTTGAAAAAAACAGCAATAAAGCTGGGATTGATGAAAGATAAGATTAAAGAACATGCATTGAAACACCTTGCAAATCGTCCGGAAGGATTTGAGCATTTTTCATTTCCATTTTCAGAAACAGATCTTGCGAATCATCCTTTAGTGAGACAGGCTGAGCTAGTTCACCTGCATTGGGTGAGTGATGATTTTCTCGATTTCAATTCATTCTTCAGAAAAATAAATAAACCTGTGGTGTGGACCCTGCATGATATGAATCCATTTACCGGTGGGTGTCATCATTCCGATGATTGCAAAGGTTACATTGGTAATTGTAGTCACTGTCCGCAGTTGAAAAATACAATTGATGAAAATTATGCGGCGGAAATGTTGAAGCTGAAAATTGATTCTCTTTCTTTAAAAAAGGATAGCATGCAGATTATTGCACCATCCCTGTGGTTAATGAAATGTTCAGTTAATTCAAAACTATTCAATGGAATAGACCACCATTCAATTCCGAACCTCGCCGATACAAAATCGTTTTACCCGAAGGATAAAGATGCGTGCAGAAAAAAGCTCAATTTACCTCTTGATAAAAAAATAATACTATTCATTGCCAAGGATTCGGACAATCCGAGGAAAGGAATACATTACCTGGAGGATGCTGTGCGCCAGTTGAATCAGGATTACCTCGTTTGCAGTGTGGGGAAAACCGAACTTTCATTTCCCGGAGGTATCAATTTTAATTACATTGAAAGCAGTTCAACGCTTAATGAAATATACAATGCGGCGGATGTATTTGTTCTTCCTTCACTTGCTGAGAACTTACCGAATACCATTATAGAGGCGCTGTTATGCGGTGTTCCTGTCGCTGCTTTTAATATAGGAGGCATCCCGGAACTGATCAACGATAAAAACGGCAGGCTTGCAGACTATAAAAGCGCTAAATCTTTAGCTGAGAGTATCAAAACCATTTTGTCAAATTCAGATTATTTTAGAAAAGATGAAATTGCCGCTGAAGCAAAACTTCGGTTTGATGCCGACGTAATTGTAAAGTCGCACCTTCAGATTTATGAATCAAATTAAGGAAATTGAAATGCCATTTATATCGGTCATTACCATCAATAAGAACAATGCCGATGGACTGAATAAGACAATGCAGAGTGTATGTACTCAGGATTTCGAGGACTTTGAATATATCGTGGTTGATGGAGCATCGGAAGATAAAAGTGGTGAGGTCGTAAAAAATTACCTGGCCGATGTAGATAAATTTATTTCCGGGAATGACAAAGGTATCTATGATGCTATGAATAAAGGTATAAGGGCGGCAAAAGGAGATTACCTGATCTTTTTGAATTCAGGTGATTGCTTTGCTGATGCATCTGTACTTACACAAATGCATGTTCACTGCAGGGGAGAAGACCTTCTATCAGGGAATATCATCTTCCTGGAAAATAATATTTCCCGCCGTGATTTTACGCCTGAAAGACTAACGAAATTTTACCTGTTGCACAGCATGTTGTACCACCCGGCAACATTCTTTAAAAAGAGTCTCTTCAAAACGCTTGGATTGTTTGATGATCAACTCAGCATTGTCGGGGACTATGAATTTTTCCTCAGGGCGCTCAGTAAAAATAAAATAAACTACAGGCATCTGCCATTTGATGTTGTTTTATTCGACAGCAGCGGCATAAGTTCAGCGAAAATTACCCGGGAAAAAATGATGGATGAAAGAAAGATGGTTCAGCGAAAATATTACAATAAGGTTTTACTTTTCATTTACAACCTATATAAATCCCGTTGACGATATAAAAAAATTGGAAACGTTTTTGGATAGCTGTACCTAAGAATATTTATGACTTCCTGTCAGGTTAGTTGGTATTGAACAGGCCTGCGTCAATTAATCTTTGTTTAAAGGTTTTAATCCATTGATCCCAATTCAGGATTTCCCTGTACCTTTCATAGCTCTGTCTCCTCATTTTTTCAACCAATCCCGGCTGTTCCGTTGCCCAAATTATTTTTTCCGCATAGGCTGTGCCATTGGCTTCGAGAGGAAAAAGAAATCCTGTTTCGCCTTCTTTTACGATTGTAGGAATTCCTCCTGTATCAGTTGCTAAGACGGGCAAGGAAAAAGCAGCTGACTCACAAAAACCAGTCCGTAAGCTTCATACCGTGTAGGTAGAATGAAAAAGTCAGACGTTCGAAAGTGCGCCAAAAGCCGTTTGTATTCTTCCGGATTATCTTTATTTAAAAAGCCTTCCAGGATCACATCAGGATCATTGATTTCAAAAGGGGGTTTACATCCGCAAATAATTAATTTGGATCTCAGGCCGCGACGTTTAAGTTCTGCATGTGCTTCCAGGGCAATTTGTCCGCCTTTGTCTTTCCAATTTGTCCCCACAAATAAGAGTTTGACGACACCCGTTTTTTGAATTCCCGAATTGAATTCCGGCTGCTCATCCAGGTTGGCACCAAAAGGAATAACTGCAATTTTTTCCTGTGGCAGTTTATAATCCATCGCTGCGGAATTGCCTGCCCAGAAAGAAGGAAAACTTATAAGTGAAGATTTTTCAAGCGCCAGCCTGTCGATGAGCAGGCTTTGTTTTTCTGAAAAGGAAAAAAGATTACGGAACTGTTCATGGTAATTGAAAGCACCTGCAACATTCCGGTCACCGATATAAACTATCGGTATATCCGTTTCTAAGAAGGCGATCAATGCATTTCCGGTTGGCGCGATGATCAGGTCATATTTTTCTTTTTTCAGTCTTCTCCTGATGATTTTTGCACAAACTTTTGATAGCAATACAGAATGCCGGTAGTCAAACCTTTTCCCGGGAAAAACCATTGTAACCTGGTTCAATGCTTTCAGAAAAAATAACGTAATTCGCGGTGCAACAGGACCCAATGTGTCAGTGGTACCCAGGTGTTTCCGGATACACTGTAAAATATAGTAGTTGGTTCCTGACCATGAATGCCGGTGATTGGGGTTTTCAATGGTAATGTATGCAATCCTCATATCAAGGGTGTAAAGAAAAAGTTTTAATTGACAGGAAAAAAAGATTTCTAACTCAAACCGGTTTTCCTGCGGGGTTCTTATGAAAAAAATATTATTGCTGGCCGATATCAATTCTCCCCATATTCAAAAATGGGCCGGTTCGCTTTCTGCTTATTATCACATCGGGGTTTTTTCGATCGGAAAATCTACTACCGGCTGGCACAACGGACTCTCCAATTTTGAATTGTTTGACGACCACGGATTCAATACAGATATTTTTTACAGGAAAACATTTGAGAAGATATCCATGCTCCGGCTGATTCCCGCATTGCGAAGTGTCATCAGGAAATTCAAACCGGATTTGGTTCATGCGCACTATGCAACAAGTTATGGTTTCCTCGGGCTCTTCAGCGGTTTTCATCCATTCTGGATTTCCGTATGGGGTGCCGACGTTTATGATTTTCCTGAAGAAGGATTTATCCAGAAAAAAATATTGATTGCCAACTTGAAAAATGCTGACAGGATTTTTTCCACCAGTCGTTCGATGGCATTACAAACGAAAAAATTCACCCGTAAAGAAGTGGAATGCGTTCCATTTGGTATCAATACGGATATTTTTAAACCTATTGAAGTAAAGAAATTAACTGGCGGAAATCCCCTCATCATCGGCATGGTAAAAACGATGCAGGAAAAATATGGTGTCGAATATCTCATCAGGGCTTTTAAAACTGTTAAAGAGAAAATACCGGGACGACAAATTAAATTGTTATTGGTTGGTGGCGGACCACAGCGGAATTACCTGGAACAACTTACTGTGGACCTCGGACTCAACGAAGACGTGATTTTTACCGGTGAGATTCCATTCAGTAAAGTAGTAGAATACCACAACCAGCTCGACATTGCCGTTTATCCTTCCACTCTAGACAGCGAAAGTTTTGGAGTGTCCATCCTTGAATCAGGTGCCTGCTGCAAACCGGTAATTGTTTCAGACGTAGCCGGCCTGAAAGAAGTGGTACTTGAAAATAAGACCGGTCTCATTGTACCAAGGAAAAATTCCGGTGCAGTTGCTGATGCCATCCTGAAATTGATTGATGATGAAAGTCTCCGCAACACATTAGGTGCAAATGCAAGGGCACATGTTCAGAAGGAATATGAATGGAATGATTGTATTAAGCTCATGATGGAAAAATATAATTCAATATTGTAATGAGTTCGCCGTTTGTTTCAGTCATTATCCCTTGTAGGAATGAGGAGCATTTCATCAGGACTGTCCTTGATAACCTCGTTGCTCAGGACTACCCCAAAGATAAAATGGAAGTTCTCTTCGGGGATGGGGGAAGCACCGATAAAACGAGGATGATTATTGCTGAATTCAGTCAGTTGTATCCTTGGATAAGGCAATTCAATAACCCACGAAAAACTGTTCCCTTTGCGATGAATGAAGGGATCAGGTTGGCAAACGGTGACATCATTGTCCGCATGGATGCACATGCTTCATTTCCGAAGGATTATATTTCAAAACTGGTTTATTGGCAGCAAAAACTTAATGCAGATAATGTGGGTGGGATATGGATTACCAAACCATCCTCTGAAACAATAAAAGCAGAAGCGATTGCTGAAGTCCTGACAAATCCGTTTGGTGTGGGCAATTCAATGTTCCGTATCGGGGTGAATGAATTAGTTGAGACTGATACCGTCCCATTCGGTTGCTACCCGAAAGATATATTCGAGAGATATGGTTATTATGATGAGCGCCTGGAAAGGAATCAGGATATTGAACTGAACAAACGTATAAAAGCATCAGGTGGAAAAATTTACCTTGTTCCCGATGTTTCCTGTATATACTATTCGCGAAGCACCTTTTCAAAAATGGCAGAAAATAATTTCAGAAACGGGGAATGGGTAATCCTCACTTCTTATTATACAGGCAAGGTGACGTCACTTTCTTTGCGTCATTTTATACCGCTGGGATTTTTATTATATCTGTTATCAGCTCCATTATGGCTGATGTTTTCATTTATTTTTTCTGTCCCGATGATTATCTATTTTATCTCTCTACTCTATGTGTCAATCCAGGTTTCACTCAGGAAACGGAAACCTATACTTGCGCTTTTTGTTGCTTATGGTTTATTAGTTTTGCACGTCAGTTATGGAGCCGGTTGCCTTTATGGCCTTTGGCGTTTGCTCATTCGTAAAGTCTGAAGACATTGTCTAAATCACCTGATCTTTCTTTAGCCTTCAGAACTTCAATTGCAGCGCATTTGCTGGTGAGCCCTGAAAATATTTTCCTCTATTGGAAGGGACGTGTCGGACTCTATGCGCTACTCAAAAGTATGAATGTGGGTAAGGGTGACGAAGTGATCATTCCTGCATTCACCTGCATTGTAGTTCCAAATGCCATTCTTTACCTGGGTGCCAAGCCCGTTTATGTTGACATTGACAATAGGACCTATAACATCAACGTAGATTTAATTGAAGAAAAGATCACTCCGAGAACCAAAGTAATAATCGCCCAAAATACTTTTGGTTTACCTCCCGATATTGAAACTATTCTGAAGATTGGGCAAAAGAATAATCTGCGGGTGTTGGAAGACTGTACCCATGGCTTTGGTGGACATACCGGTGGCCTGCCCAATGGTACC
>JBDTTM010000058.1:0-13660 GCA_039930605.1 Bacteroidota bacterium | reverse complement strand
ACAGTATCTTTGCCAAGCAAATTAAATGGTAACACACACAAGTCAAATGAAATCTACTTCTAAAAATAATAAACTTCAAATCTCTCAAACAATGAAAACCCGCTTCACACTTATCGCCCTGTTATCAGTGGCTATGTCAACCCTCGTTCTGGGTTGCACTTCAACAACTGCTGCATCTTCTGAAATCCGTGATGTCGAACAAAACTTCTACGGAATTATCCTGAATGGCAATGCAAATGTTTATCTCACTCAAGGCGAAAATAACTCTGTCCGACTGGAAGGCATTGGATCAAATACAAGTGAAGTAACAACCATGGTAAACAATGGTGCGCTCGTGATCAACGCCGGTTCACTTCGCAATGTGAATGTTTATGTAACCATGAATGACATCAATCTTCTCCAGGTAAATGGAGCAGGGGTTATCAGGGTAATCTCGACTTTAAACACAGACATGCTGCTGATGAAAATAACCGGTACAGGCATTATCAGTGCAGACGTGCGTGCACTGAGTGTAGGCATGATCATCAATGGCGGTGGAAAAATTTATGCAGGTGGAATTACCGGCGACAGCTTTGTAAAAGTGAAAGGCAATGGCCAGGTCATTAGTATGAATCTTGATTCGCTCAAACAAACAGCAACTTTGGAAGCATTCAATGTTGAACAGCAAATTTCACCAAGGCGTAAATCACACCGCGCACTTAGCCTGCACCAGTAATCCGCAAGTCGGAAAACGAAGCTAATAAAAATAATATATAATTATAACCCTTTAGAGAAAAAGCAATGAGTAATCTTGATAACACTCAGGCACAAATGCGCAAAGGGGTTCTGGAGTTCTGCATACTTTCTGTGCTCTCACACAAAGAAGTTTATACTTCCGACATCATTGAGAAACTGAAAGAAGCCAAACTGATCGTAGTGGAAGGTACTTTGTACCCGCTCCTTACGCGGTTGAAAAATGCAGGCTTGCTAAGTTACCGTTGGGTAGAAAGCAGTTCCGGGCCACCACGCAAATATTATTCTCTCACACCTCTCGGAGAAAAATTCTTAGACGAATTACGCGTTACCTGGCGCGAGTTAGTGGAGGCAGTAAATCAAACGACATCTGTAAAAGCAACAGCAAATGAATAAAACAGTAACAGTCAATTTAGGTGGAACGGTGTTTCACATTGACGACAACGCTTATGAGTCATTAATCAAATACCTGAATGCCATCAAGAGCCATTTCAGTGCAGACCAGGGGCGCGATGAAATCATGCAGGACATTGAAAGCCGCATCGGTGAAATGTTTCGCGAACGAATGAAAGAGGGCAGAGAGGTGATTACATTAAATGATGTAAACGAAGTCACTTCTGTAATGGGACGCCCGGAAGAGTTCGCGGGAGAAGAAGATAAATCCTCGTCTGCTTCGGCATCACAGGTAAATGAACCGGTCGTGAAATTGAAGAAGAGATTTTTCAGGGATCCTGACGAGAAATTTGTAGGTGGCGTCTGCAGCGGTATTGCAGCCTACTTTAACATAGACCCTGTATGGGTACGGCTAATCTTTGCATGCGCGCTGATTTTCTACACTACAGGATTTTGGATCTATATCCTGCTTTGGATCATCATTCCTGAAGCCAAAACCACAGCAGACAGGCTCATGATGCGCGGTGAACCGGTTACGGTCTCCAATATCGAAAAAAATGTGCGGGAAGAATTGGATGCCCTCAAAGAAAGATTGAAGGATGGTCCCAGAGCAACTACTGCAATCGGTAAAATATTTGAAACGATCGGTGAAGTCTTCAAATTTATTTTCCTGGTGATTGGAAAAATAATCACTTCATTCTTTGTATTCATCGCTTTGATAATCGCTGTGACCCTATTGGCTTCTTTGTTCGGGCTTGTGGGAGCGCCATTCGTGCACCTTCCAGGTTTCCTTCATCACATGTTCAACAGCACTTCACAATTCTCCTGGATTTGGTTCGGATCAGTGTTGCTGATTGCAATTCCTGCACTGATGATTGCATATGCTGGTATTCGTTTCCTCTTCAATATCAAGAAAAAATCCCGCGCAGTTGGATTCACAGCGTTGGGAATATGGCTGGTTGCTCTTGCAATTGTAATGCTCAGCGGGATGAATGTATTTCGGGAATTCAGCGAGAACGATAGCTTTAGAAAAGAAGTTGCACTCCAGCAGCCTGCATCAAAATTTATCGTTCTGCAAACTGATGAATCTAAAAACAATGAGAGCGATTACAACTATGGTGGAAAATATTACAGGAACATCGACAATGACTTCTACCTTGAATCAGACGGAGACAAACTTATTTCGAAAAGTGTTCAACTGGATGTAGTGAAAAGCACCACTGATTCTTTTAGCCTTGTTGAAATATTTTATTCCCAAGGAGAATCACACAAATCCGCGATCGACAATGCTTCACGAATCAGCTACTCATTTACACAAACAGATTCTGTCATGAAATTCAACCGATTCTTCAGTATGAATAAGGATGATAAATGGCGCGCCCAAAAGGTACAGCTATTGCTGAGAATGCCTGTCGGAGCAAGGGTCCGTTTTGATGAATCACTACGCAGCCTGATACACGATGTCGACAACATCAAAAATATTTATGACAAGGATATGATCAACCGTACCTGGGAAATGACTGACAAGGGATTGTCATGTGTTGACTGCGATGGTAGTGAAAGTACGACAAGTGGCAATATTGAAATCAATGGTGATGACAGTGATGCCAGGGTAAAGATTGATGAAAACGGAGTGCACATTACCAATGATAAAGGAGACAAAGTAGTGATTGATAGTAACGGTGTTCATGTGAGGGAAGGTGGAAAAGAAATCATCAACATCGATGCGGAAGGGCTGAAGAAGGCAAAGGAAAAGAAGAAATAGGAAAGGCGCTTCATTGCCTGCTCATGCCAAAACGTTTTGAACAAACCGGGTAGTTGATAATTTAAAATGACTGACTGTTGATACAAATCCAGGTCGGGATTGTGCTTTGGAAATTGGAAGATGAGCAGCTCCCCCAACACCGTTTCCTCTCTAGGATCCGCCTAAAACGCCTTACTATGGCCTTGTTCAGCAGAAATAGATGCGCGTGTGAAGGGCAACTTGGTACCGGTTCCAGTCTCCTTTAACCAGACTTTCCTGTTCCCTCCAACACCGCACGGGGCAAGGGTTTGAGGTTTAAAAATATTTGTCCCGGGGTGTTTTACGAATGAAAATTGTTGTTTTCTTTGTCTCATAAACAACTTAATCTAAAAATCAAATGGCAACTAAAAAAGCAAAAGCTAAAGCTAAACCTGCTGCAAAAGCAAAAGCAAAACCTGCAGCAAAGGCAAAAGCTAAACCAGCTGCAAAAGCAAAACCTGCTGTAAAAGCGAAACCTGCTGCAAAAGCAAAACGTAAACCGAATCCTGCTTTCATGAAACCAATGAACATAGGTACTGCTTTACATCCGGTTATCGGCAGCAAGCCAATGCCACGCACTGAAGTTGTAAAAAGAGTTTGGGAATACATCAAGAAGAATAATCTTCAGGATGCCAAAGAAAGACGCAACATTAATGCTGATGAAAATCTCAAGGTTGTATTCGGTGGAAAAAAACAAGTAAGCATGTTTGAAATGACAAAGCTTATCAGCGGACACCTTTCGTAATTTTCAGTTTTAAAAATTAAAACCCCGGATCGTATTCTTCGATCAGGGGTTTTTTTATTTCCTTTCAAATACTTTGTTTGCATCAGTTGCCTTCATATTTGTTTATCGCTTCTCTCCATTCCCCGGGTACAGGGATCGATTGATTCAGACTGTAATCAAAAGCCACCATAACAGAAATTGCATCGGCTAGCAGGACTTCTTTTCCATCCATCATCCTGACCATGATGTATTCAAGATCAAAACTTTTTGTACCGATACGTGAACAACGGGTAAGGATCACGATTTCATCTCTGAAGAGTGCAGGCATTTTATAATTAATTTCAGCCCGTGCCAGGATGATTCCCTGTTTACTCCAGTCATATTTCCAATTTACAATTTCATCGAAATATTTTACACGGGCCTGCTCGAAATAGGTGAGGTAATGCGCATTGTTGACGTGGCCGAAAGCATCTACGTCCACGAACCTGATTTCAAGCCGCATGCTGTGCTTAAACTTTTCCGGCATCAAGTTTTTCATAGACAGAATTATGGGATAGATATTCCGGAACTATTTCTTTCATCTTCCGGACAATGGCTTCGTTGTTTTGTTTATCGAATAAGCTTCGAAGGATATCAATTTCTTTTTTCACTTCGTTGTATTCGTACTCATGGACATTGGCAATCATGATTTTCTCGTGGTGAGTGGGCACCGTTTTTTCTTTGTCATTGAGCAGTTCTTCAAATATTTTTTCGCCGGGTCTTAATCCGGAAAAAATAATCTGGATGTCTTTGCCAAGCGACAGGCCACTGAGTTTAATCATGTTCCTGGCCAGGTCAGCAATCTTCACACTTTTACCCATATCGAAAATATAGATCTCACCTCCCTTACCCATCGCTCCGGCTTCCAGCACGAGTTGGCTCGCTTCAGGAATCGTCATAAAAAAACGAGTCACGTCCGGGTGGGTTACAGTAACCGGCCCCCCGCTTTCAATTTGTTTTTTGAACCGGGGTATCACAGAACCATTGCTATCAAGTACATTTCCAAATCGCGTGGTTACAAATTTTGTTTTTGAAATTTTCCCCAACGACTGACAATAGATTTCAGCAATACGTTTGGTGGCACCCATGATACTGGTTGGGTTTACAGCTTTATCCGTGCTAACCATCACGAATTTTTCCACCCCGTATTCATTGGAAAGATCTGCAAGCACCCTGGTTCCGAATACGTTTGTCATGATTGCCTCGCTGGGGTTATTCTCCATCACGGGTACGTGCTTGTATGCAGCAGCATGAAAGACGATCTGCGGATGAAATACATCAAAAACCCTGCGCATACGTTCCTCCTTGGTGATGTCCCCGATAACGGTTTCAAAATTTTTCAAGCTGAAAAGTTCAGATACTTCGAGTTCAATATCATAAAGCGGGGATTCTGCCTGGTCAAGAATAATCAGACGGGCCGGCTTGAAAGGAATGATCTGCCTCACCAGTTCACTTCCGATACTTCCCGCACCACCCGTGATCAGGATTACTTTTCCTGACAACGCTTTGCGGATGCTTTCCGTATCAAGTTTGATCGGATCCCGTTCAAGCAGGTCCTCAATTTTTACTTTCTTGATTTGCTTTAAACTCAGTTCACCATTGATCCAGTTGTCAACGGGCGGTACGTTTAGAATTTTTGCATCATGGTCCAATACTTTTTCAATGATGGTTTGTTTCCTTTGCTGTGAAATGTTCTGTATGCTGATGATAACATGGGCGACGCTGTTGGCACGTAACAGATCTTCGAGGTCATCGTCCGTGTTAAAAATACTTACTCCCTCAAGTCTTTTCCCTTTTTTCTTTTTATCATCATCGACAAATGCAATAACATTGTACTTAATCCCGGCATCGCGGTCCAGCGTGCGTTTGGTAATCACACCTGAAACACCTGCGCCATAAATAATAACATCGCGTTTACCACTCGATGGATTTTTTAATTCCTGGTACAGCGCTTTTACCATTATGCGAAACGCTGTAATTGAAAATACAGACGTGATATAATCGATAATGAGAATTGAAAAAGGCACCAGGTAAAAGCCAATGATTTGCAGCGCAACGAAATTTAATAAACCAAGACTTAATGTACCGGCTGAAATCGTATAGAAGATACGCAAGGCATCACGCGTGCTGGTAAACCTGATGATACCGGCATAAATCCGGGAGATCATAAAGCTGATTATGCGTACCAGCAACAGGCTCGGAATTGCTACGGCCCAGCGTTCGATTTCCATTGGCGGAATGCGGAAGTTAAACCGCAGTTGATAAGCCAGCATCAACGATGACAGGCACACGAATACATCAATGGAAAAAATGATCCACCGTGGGGTGTTTTTTTCTGAAAAGAGTTTCATTATTCCTGGAAGGTGTTCAAAGATACATGATTCATTGAACTGGTGACAGGTTTTCTATATTTGCACAACCTTCATGCAGCCTGCTCAGAAAAAAAAAATCCTGTTTATTGTTCCTTACCCTGTTGGTGAAGCCGGCAGTCAGCGATTTCGCTTTGAACAGTATTTCGGAGTGCTCAGGGAAAATGGTTTTGAATTTGAAGTTTCGCCGTTTCTTTCCCACAAAGCCTGGACGGTTCTTTATAAAAAAGGTTTTTTTCTCAAAAAATTTTCAGCCATTCTGAATGGCTATCTCAGAAGGTTAGTTGACTTGTTTCGCCTTGGTAAATTTGACTTTGTATTTATTCACCGGGAAGCAAGTCCTTTCGGTCCTCCCTGGGTAGAATGGTTCGTTGCAAAAGTATTCAGGAAGTTTACCATCTATGATCTGGATGATGCCATCTGGCTGGCCAACACGAGCGAATCAAACTGGATGACAAAATATTTCAAGCGCTATCGCAATGCGAATAACACAATGAAATGGGCAACTGTTATTTCTGCTGGGAATAGATTTCTTGCTGAATATGCAAGCCGTTTCAACAGGAATATTTTGATCAACCCAACCACCATTGATACGGATGAACACCATAATGAAATCAAGAAACACGGTGATCATAAATTTACTATTGGCTGGACCGGTTCTCATTCCACTGTTCAGTTTTTGGATGAGATCGTACCGGTATTGCAGGAACTTGAAAAGAAATTTGATTTTGAGTTTCATGTTATTGCAGACAGGGCACCAAAATTTCAATTGAAGTCAATGAAATTTGTGAAATGGTCAAAGGAAAGTGAGATCGTTGATTTGCTCCGTTTGAATGTCGGCATTATGCCTTTGCCGGATAATATTTGGACCAGGGGCAAGTGTGGATTCAAAGCATTGCAGTATATGGCACTGGGAATTCCTGCTGTTGTTTCAAACGTGGGAATAAATACAGATATTGTGGATCATGAAGTGAATGGATGTGTCTGTAAAACACCGGGTGATTGGTACCTGTACCTTTCAAAATTGATGAGTGACAAGGAGTATTTGCTCCGGCTGAGCAAAAATACACGCGAAAAAATAGTTTCCGGCTATTCTGTACAGTCCAACAAAGAAAATTTTCTTCACCTGTTTCAAAGTACAACCAAGGATAAAATTACTTTTGCATCCCAATCCTGATTCTCAAATTAACTCAATCAAAAAATGGAAACTACTGACGAATTAAAACAAATTGCACTTATAGATACCCATCAATCTCTTGGTGCAAAGATGGTTCCTTTTGCAGGATACCTGATGCCTGTAAGTTACGAAGGGATCAATGCCGAACATGAAACAGTACGCAAAGGCGTCGGCGTGTTTGATGTTTCTCACATGGGTGAATTTATTTTAAAAGGACCCAATGCACTGGATCTTATTCAACGGGTGACCAGCAACGATGCTGCTAAGCTCGTAGATGGTAAAGTACAATATTCATGTCTTCCGAATGATGCCGGTGGAATTGTGGATGACTTATTGGTGTACCGCATCGATGAAAAAACATACATGCTCGTGGTGAATGCTTCTAATATTGACAAGGACTGGAACTGGATTAATAAATTCAACACCAATAATGTGGAGATGCATAACATCTCTGATCAAACCACCTTGCTGGCTGTGCAGGGTCCCAAAGCAATTGAAGCATTGCAGCCATTGACAGAAATGAATCTTCGAGACATGGAATATTATTCTTTTGCAAAAGGAAAGTTTGCCGGCATTGACAACGTACTCATATCCGCAACAGGATATACCGGTGCAGGAGGTTTTGAAATATATGTGGAGAATGCACATGCAAAAAAAATCTGGGACGCAGTTTTCGAAAGCGGACAATCAGCTGGCATCAAACCAATCGGACTTGGCGCGCGTGATACCTTAAGACTTGAAATGGGTTTTTGTCTCTATGGAAATGATATTGATGATACCACTTCACCGATTGAAGCCGGACTGGGATGGATCACAAAATTCAACAAGGAATTCACCAACTCTGCAGAGCTGAAAATGCAGAAGGAAAAAGGAGTTGCATTGAAACTCGTGGGCTTTGAAATGATTGAAAGAGGAATTCCGCGTCATGGATATGAAATTGTAGACGCTGTGGGAGAGAAAGTTGGACATGTTACATCAGGCACTCAATCGCCTTCGCTTCAGAAAGCAATCGGAATGGGTTATGTAAGAACAGACCTGGCGAAAGAAGGAACAGAGATTTTTATCCCGATCCGTGATAAACAACTGAAGGCAAAAATTGTGAAGGTTCCTTTCTGGAAGGGGTGATCAATTTTTATGCAGTACCAGCATTTCAAGGTGCTGACAGAGTTCACTTTTTTCATTTGTAAACTCAAAACGCCAGCGAACTGTCACTGATCTTTTTTCCGGGTAGGGAATTAATTCAGTGATAGTAACATTGCCATGAATTTTTTCATTCACGAAAACCGGTTTCAGAAACCGCCAGTTGTCAACGCCGATTCCTGCAAGGACCGTCTTACCAAATTTTGGAATCCAATGATTTTTATAAAAGTAATGAAAGGGATGCGGCCCGCTGCTTATCAGAGCTTTAAATATACTTTTCTTTCCGGCTTCAACACCCAGGTGAAAATCAAGCGGGTCGTATTGCATTGCGAAATCTATTATTTCTTCTTCAGAAAATTTTTTCTCCCCGAGATCGTATTGTTTATTCAGTTCAAACATTTTTGCATTTATCTTTTAGAAGAATCGATTACATCACTCAAAGAATCACCTAAAATATTGATGGCAGTGACTGTTGTAAAGATTGCTATTCCGGGGAATACCACCAGCCACCAGGCGCTGAAGTTCTGCCTGCCTTCATTGAGCAATGAACCCCAGGTAACAACATCTGCAGGTACACCAACTCCTAGAAATGACAACGCAGATTCAGTTAATATGGCCGAAGCGACTCCCAATGTAATTGCAGTAACAGCAGGGATGATTACATTCGGTAAAGCATGACGGAATACCTGGCGTGTGATTTTAATTCCGGATGCCTCAGCTGAAACCATGAATTCTGAAGAACGCACTTTCAGCATTTCAGCACGAACGAGTCTTGCTATTTCAGTCCAGGAGGTAAAGCCGATAATGAGGACTAGTGCATAAACTGAAGGATGTGAAATCGCAGAAAGCGTAATGATCAATACGATTCGCGGGATGGAATTAAATATTTCAATACCGCGCGATATAATATTGTCGACAGGAAGCGTAGTAGTTGCATTCAATTTTAATATGCGCCCGGCTTGTTTGCCAATGAAATAGGTTACATATATGCATACTGAAATGATCAGCAGAATAAATGTGATAAAAGGGATGATGTACAGAACTGAATCATTCAAAAGAGATTCAAGGGAAAAACGGTTCAGGAAAATACCATAAAAGAAGGAGAGAGGTAGTCCAAAAATGATTGAGATGAAAATTCCCGTCCTGGAAACAATTATTTTATTGTCTCCAAAGAAACCGGCAATGGAGCCAAGCATGATGCCTATTAATCCTGCAATCAGCATTGATAATATTCCAATCGTCAATGAAATTCTTGTTCCATGAATGATTCCACTCAACACATCAGCACCGGTTTTAGTTGTTCCAAGCCAGTGCCTGTTTTTGAAATTTGCAGGAGTTGTATTTCCATTTTCAGAAAAAGACTGGGGATCAAATGGTGACTTATAATCTGCATTTAACCAATCACTTTTTCCGGGAGTATAAATAATTGGGCACCAGATAACCTTTTCTTTTTCGATAGTTTTCCAGTCGGCTGTTGCATACACTACTCGTTCGCTGATTTGTCCTTCTTCATTCCTTATATCTGAATAGCCACTTAAAGAAAATGCCGGAAAAAGATTTGCTCCTTTGTACTTTACATAAAGTGGTTTTTCATTGCAAAGCAGGGAAGCTAGAAGCGCAATTAAGATCAGCAGAATGAGGAAATATCCTGCCAACCTTGGTGCTTTGCGCTTTGAAATTTTCTTCCAAACATTACCAGAAAGTTGGGACCATATTTCTTTTTTCATTCTATTTTGAAAAAGAAATTCTTGGATCTACCCATGCATATAAAATATCACTTACGAGGTAACCTGTGGCGGTGAGTAATCCGGTAAGTGTGAATACAGCGATCAGTACCGGGTAATCCTGCGTGGTTATACTTTGAAAGATGGCATTCCCCATTCCGGGAATCGTAAAAATATTTTCAATGATCACTGATCCACCGATCATTGCTGGAAAAACATGGGCGAAAACTGTGATGACAGGAAATAAGGAATTTTTTAAAGCATGTTTCCACAACACTTGTTTTTCACTGAGACCTTTGGCGCGTGCGGTACGGATAAAATCGCTGCTGAGAATTTCAAGCATGGAACTTCTCATCAACCGTGATAAAAAAGTCAACGAACTGTAAACGTAACAGATGGTAGGCAGCACCAGGTAGGGCAGTGATATCATGATTCGCTGAAGGAGATTTGCATTCTCAGGATATCCTGAAACAGGTTTCACGCCTGAAGCAGGAAAAATATAAAATACATCAGGATTTGCAAACGTCATCAGCAGCAATGTTGCCACCCAGAACAACGGCAGCGAGTAAAGAATAAAAAGGATTGTAGATGTTAACCTGTCGAACTTTGAATTTTTTTGCGCAGCAGATTTGATTCCAATCGGTATGCTTATCAGGTAGGCAAAGAAAATGGATGTGAGTGTAAAAAACAGTGACCACCCGATCCTTCCTCTGATCAATCTGGAAACAGGTTGTTGCGTCAGGTACGATGCGCCAAAATCGCCCCTGATAATTCCAATTGTGCTAATGCCATCTCCAAAAAGCCATCGAT
This sequence comes from Bacteroidota bacterium, assembly GCA_039930605.1. Lineage (GTDB taxonomy): Bacteria > Bacteroidota > Bacteroidia > AKYH767-A > 2013-40CM-41-45 > JAPLDB01. The sequence goes on along the minus strand of JBDTTM010000058.1, from coordinate 2,769 downwards.
GAAACTGGTTGTGTGCGTGAAAGGAAATGGCAGGAATATATTTTCCGATTCCTTCATTTTTTGCTGCATGCATGCCGAAATAAAAAACCGGAAGGTCGAGACCTAGGCGATGGCGCATCTCTGCACGCTGGTGTTCAAGTAAAGTAGTAGGAACAAATTCACCTGTACCGCCGGCCTGCAACATCCGTTCTACAGGATCTCCCGGAGAATTAACCAGGATGATAAATGAGACCAGGGATATGATCAGCAGTGTTGGAATGAAAAATAATATTCTGCGGAGAAGATAGCTTCGCATGCTTGTTTGTTAATGCTTAATGCGGGCTTGCATCATCTTTTAATGCCGGTCCACCCCCGCCAATGAGGGCGCAATGATTCAATAAAATGCCCGGACGTTCAGAATAAAATTCACAGTTGCCGAATCGTTTGTGGAGGATAGCTCTCCGGAGATTGGTGTAAATAAAAATATAGGGCTGGTCATTATAAATCATTTTCTGAAGCCTTTTTACCATCGGGAATCGGATTGCAGGATCGAGCGTTACTTTAATTGAATCAATTAATGCGTCACTTGCAGGATTTCCGAAACCACTGTAATTGGAACCGCCATTCCCCCATGAAGACGAGTGCCATAGCTGTGTATAATCCTCCGGCAGGCAGGAACCACTCCAACTTCCCATCACCATATCAAAATCGTGTGTGCGTGCTTTTTCAATAAACACTTTTACTTCCAGCGGTACCGGGTTTGCTTTTACGCCGGCTTTCTGCATTTGCTCTGCAGTGAGTGTTGCCATGTCTTTCCAGTCCCCTGCTGTAGCAAGGAAGTACAAGTCAAAGCTTAAATCGGTCAACTGATTATCCACCACCTTATCCCGGATACCATCACCATTGCTGTCTTTCCACCCGGCTTCATCCAGCAGGTGATTGGCGCTATTGATATCGAGCGCAACAGGTGTGAGGGATTCATCATATTCTTTTTTCAAAGGTGAAACATTCGTCGTCATCCGCTTGCAGGAATTGCTGTATTCTCCGTAAACCATTTTGATAATCTGATCAACAGGAGTGAGGAATGCCATGGCTTTTCTGACAAGCACATCATCAAAAATCTTTTTTCTTTTTACACCGTCAGGTTTTTCATTCATTGCAATGTAGGTGTAGTGATAGGTAGGAATGAAAGTGGAGTTGTAATTCTTATTGAAGTCAGCATTCTTTTTGAGGTTCATCAGGTTCTTCGCAGAAAGAAGACAGGATGCATCCAGCGTTTGCGTTTTGAACTCAAGCATGGTGCTATTGTCATCTTTGTTGATCCTGAAAATAATTTTATCAGGGTACGATTTTTCTGAAGGGCGTGATGAATGATCAGTCCAGTGATTTTTCTTTTTAACCAGGATTACAGATTGTCCCTGGTCCCACCTTTCAACTTTGTAAGGTCCGATACCATTCATCAATGCGGGATCACGTCCATATTTTTCATTGTTAAATTCTGCAGCCCAGGCTACCAGATCCGGATGTTGTTCGGGCCTGAAATCAGGGTTGTCGAAATCAGCAAGCGCGTAACCGGCAAGGATATTTTTCGGATCAAAGAAAGTACGCTGGAGCATGGGGAAGTCAGAAAGAAAATAAGCATTCTGAATGTATGCTCTTTTCATCACGAGTGTAAATTTTCCGGCTTGGGTGTCATCAACGCGGACTTCTTTCAGGTTTTCGAAATAAGATTTTGCAAATGGATTATTGGTAAGCGGACACCTGATCACTTTGAAAAAGAATGTGATATCATCCATGGTTAGTGGTGATCCATTGTCCCATCGTGGTTCATCACGCAGTTCGTAGGAATATTGTAATCCGGACGCATCAACAGCAGGGAGTGATTTTACAAGCGCAGGAACGACCAGTTGATTTTTCAAATCCGTGGCTACCAAGGCCATATGGAGATAAAGATTGATCTCTCCACGGGGCGCTGAACTCCCGTTTGTGGGGTGGAGGTTATCCGGTTCGCTGGTGGAATGGTAAACCAATGTATTCTCCTTTGACCAGGAAGGATCCGCGGTATTGGTATCCCGGAAACTGATGCTGGCTGTAAATGCTATCTGATCCTGCTGTTCAGCTTTTTTATCATTTACGCAGGATATAAAAAGCAGGAAGACTGCGAGGGAAGAATACTTCATAGGAGGCAAGTTGCTCAAAGTTACCCTCTTCTTTGAAATCAAAAGTTTAATAATGAAAAGTTTTTGCACATGCTGATGCCTTTGGAATGACGGAAAGACCTGATTTAGAAAGCGCTGTTAGTCTCATAGGCGGGCAAAAAAAACCTGCTGATTTTTTATTTTTTTTAGTGGAATTATTGAAAAAATCGTGTAGGTTTGCCGCCCCTTTTGGTGAGGTGCCTGAGTGGCCGAAAGGAACAGTTTGCTAAACTGTCGTACGCGAAAGTGTACCGTGGGTTCGAATCCCACCCTCACCGCATCTATTTGCGGAGCAGGGACTTCGAACTTCGCAAATTGTGAAAATATTGGTTGGAATCATTGAAAATTGAGCCAACTTGTTAAAGTTCGGGGTGTAGCGTAGCCCGGTATCGCGTCTGGTTTGGGACCAGGAGGTCGCAGGTTCGAATCCTGCCACCCCGACAAGAAGTGTAGGCAGTTGGCAATAAGCAGTAGGCAATAAAAGCTGACGGCTTATTATCAACTGCTTACTTTTTTTGGTCCCGTAGCTCAGCTGGATAGAGCACAAGTTTTCTAAACTTGCGGCCATTGGTTCGAATCCAATCGGGATCAC
>JBDTTM010000057.1:0-13713 GCA_039930605.1 Bacteroidota bacterium | reverse complement strand
ACTTGTAACTTGTAACTTGTAACTTGTAACTTGTAACTTGTAACTTGTGACTTGTGACTTGTAACTTGTCCTTCCTATTCTATCCCGTATCCCGCCAACAACTCTTTATATTGTGGAGAATTCCTTCTTCTCAAAGATTCATTTTTAACCAACTGTTGTATGCTCAGTATTCCTTCCAGAACCTGCTCAGGGCGTGGCGGACAGCCTGGAATGTATACGTCAACCGGAATAATTTTATCGATACCCTGAAGTACCGAATAAGTATCGAAGATTCCTCCACTGGATGCACAGGCGCCCATGCTCAATACCCAGCGAGGTTCTGCCATTTGCTCATAAACCTGTCGAAGTACAGGACCCATTTTTTTTGCAATTGTTCCCATCACCATCAGCAAATCGGCTTGGCGCGGAGAGAAAGACAAACGCTCAGAACCGAATCGCGCTAAGTCGTAGGTGCTGGCCATGGTTGACATGAATTCAATACCGCAGCACGATGTTGCAAAAGGAAGCGGCCATAAAGAATTCGCACGCGCCAGTCCCACAGCTTTATCAATAGATGTTGCCATAAAACCGGGTCCGCTGTAGCCATCCGGCATCTCAGCAATCTTTACGATTGAATTTTCAAATGTCTTTCTGATTTCTGCCACTTTAATTAATTATCATTTTCCTTATTTCAAATATCACTTTTGTAAACATCTCCAGGCACCTAATGTTTCTTTGCCATCCCGATAGCTATCGGGAGCGAACTTCTCTTTTCTTCTCATTCCCATTTCAGAGCGCCTTTTTTGATAATATAAAAAAAGCCAGTTAAAAACAGCACCATAAAGATGAACATTTCTATTATTCCGTTTATCCCAAGGGATTTAAAATTGACAGCCCAGGGATACATGAAAATGACTTCCACGTCAAACAGCACAAAGAGTATTGCCACAAGAAAATATTTGATTGAAAACGGAACGCGCGCATTACCCTGCGATTCAATCCCACATTCAAATGTTTCAAGCTTGATTTTTGACTTCCTTTTAGGTCCCAGGAAGTGTGTGGCTGTCATGGTGGCGACCACAAACCCCGCTGCCACAATAAACTGGAGTACAATCGGAAAGAAGTCACTTGGAAGGTGCTGGTTCTCCATAAATCGCTTAAAAAGTGAGGGCGAAGTTATTCAAAATACTTTACAGGAAAGGAACGAATGTGCAGAATATTTTGAAATTTATATCCTGCTACGCCTTACCCGGTAACCCGTTTCAAAGTCGGAATGACCTGCTTAATTAAATCATCATCAAAAGTTTTTAAAATGAGTGAAGATTTATATTTTTGTGCTATGAGTACTGAGGAGAAAAATGAGTTGAAAAAAAGTTCTTTCGCAGAGGCAATGCGTTACATTGACAATGCAAAAGAAACATTGCACAAAGCAAAAAGACAGGGAAAGTATTACAGTGATGTAAAGTATGTTCGCACTGCTTCAGGTACTGCATATAGCGGAATGTTACTTGCCCTTGATACGTTAATGCGGATAAGAAATATTAAGCGACCGGCTAAAAGCAGAAAGAGTATTGATTGGTACCGCGATCAACTTCGCAAAATGGATTGGAAACTCCTGAACGAAGTGAACAGTGCTTATGATATTTTGCATTTGCTGGGATACTATGAAGGACATACCAACGCTGAAGTTATAAATACAGGAATTGACAGTGCTGTTTTCGTTATCAAAAAGATTAAACCGGTGGTGAATTAGTAAATATTTTTTCCTGAATAAATATTCAAAAGTCCGCTCAAAAGGTGGACTTTTTTGTTGGTGTGGTTTACAGTTTGATAATTTTTTGCGTAACGAAAGACTTTTCTGATTTGATGCTGAGAAAATAAATTCCGTTTTGTAAAAAGGATAAATTTATTTCCTGATCCTGTAAAGCGGCTTGTTTCTCAAAAAGTTTTTCTCCAAATATATTCAATACAATTATTGAAATATTTTCTGATGAGGAATTGAAGGGATGAAAAGAAAATTTGTCTGTGAATGGGTTGGGCGAAATCCACATGTCGTGTGAATTGTTCATACCTGAAGTTCCAAGGCATTCATTGAAAATGATTATGATCGAATCGGTAGTTAAACAACCGTTGGTATCAGTAATGGTAACAAAAAATAGAGTGGTGTCTGAACCCCCGGTTGAATCTGCGGCGAGAAAAGATTCTGTAGTGCTTCCATCTTGCCAAAGGTAATTTGCAAAACCAATTCCCGCATCAAGCATAATTGTTTGAGTGTTGCAAACCAATGTATCGTCACCCAGATTTACAGAGAGCGAATTTACGGTTACTGTCACCGTATCTGAGGATGGGCAATGTGTACCTGCTGAAAGAGTTTGAACGATGTATGTGCCTGCAGAATCTACAGAAATAGTTTGAGTAGAATCTCCTGTGTTCCATTGGTAAGAATCGAAACCTGTTCCTGCATCAAGTAAAATGGAATTACCTAAACAAAAAGATGTGTCATTTATCAGATGCACATCATGCCCTGAGAGCAATGAAAACTCTGAAGTGTTTCCGGCTGTGTCTGTTTGAGTAACTGTTATGTTACATGGGTTTGAAATTGATGCGGTATATTGCCAGTTGCCGGAAGAATCTGCTATTACAGATGCGATAAAAGTTTTTCCTTGCGCATGGGCCAGCGGATCAATGTTGTAGAATAATTCGATTCTGGAAAATGGTCTTGATGTGCCTGAAATAGTATCATGGTTCGAAAAAGTAATAAGAGGTTTCAATACAGTATCATTGGCCTGCAGACCATAAAGTTCAATTCCATAAGCATTGTGAAAAACACTATTCTTTAATATAGATATTTTTCTTCCTTCAATATAAACCGCCTTGTTATTGAATGCAATAATATTTGCCTCTGTAGATGTAAGACCTCCGATTAATCCAACTGAATTTGTTGAGCCAATATGAATGCCATCTAAACTATTTGGAAGTGGGCTGTAACCATTTTTTGCAACGCCAATTTTGTTTCCTTGAATTGAAAAAATGGATTGAGATGATGCTGGAATATATATACCGATATTGTTGGCCGCTATGACATTGTTCTTGATTAAAGTGTTAGTACAATTATGAAGTTCTATTCCAGCCCAACTATTTGGCTCTGCAATGCTTCCACTTGTATCCGTTCCTAAATAATTATTTGCAATACTTGTATTTTGTCCCGCAACAAGCAAGATGCCTGCTCCATTGTTGCCAGAAATTACATTTGGTTTGCTAGGTGAACCAATATTTGAGTTGATACTGGAGTTCTGACTGGTAATTCCACCATTAAAATTATGTATGTATAAGCCATATATATCAAATGAGATGGAAGAAGTATTTAAAAAATAAATAGCAGCAGAAACGGTATGATTCCCATTCAATTCTATTTTTGGAGCACTGCCTGTATATCCGTTTGCCGGCTGTGTTGTTCCATCAATTTTAATTGAATAATTTATTAATTCAAGATCTGTCAATAAATTAATTTGATGCGGAGCAATGCCCAATATATTAAAATCAATTTCGTCCTTCGAGTCAGACCAATTGCATTTGATAATTGCATCCCTCAATGAGCCCATTCCACCGTCGTTGGTGTTCGTTACATAGAAAGTTGTTGGTGCAAAATTTTGAAGTACAATGTTACTGCGATTAAAGCAGCTGTGAGGTGCATTTGGAGCAAAAGAAAAAAGAGGGTCTGGTGCCATGTTTGATCCATCAATAAAAAAAATCATCCATAAACAACTATTATCAAAAATACTTAAGGAATCGGCTGTAATAACTGGTAATGGCGCTTGTAAATATATCGTGACTGGACCAAACGCCCCAATACATATTATTCCCCCCGTTCCATCTGCATTGGCATTTAGAATTTGCTGCCTTAATGAACCAGGAGTAAAATCTATTGAATCAGTTACGTAGTAGAAATGCTGGGGTGGGTTGCTAAGGCATTGTGCTTTTGAACTTACAAAACCCAGGACTAAAAGTGAGAAAATAATTGCAGCGCAAATTCTTTTCATAGAGCAAATAAATATTGCCTCAAAGATAAATCCATCTTTCGATTTTAAAAGTTTTTTTGGGCGAATGGATAAAGGGCGCATCTTGCTGCATTCGCACACCACCTAATAGGGTATTTCATCGTAAATAGAGGCAATAAAAATAATTTAAACATTTGTTTGGTTTTATTAAACAGTTGTTTAGTTTTGCCGCCTCAATTAAGAAAATGTCATCAATAGAAGCCAGGGAAAAAATAATGAATGCTGCAGAAGAACTCTTTGCAGAATCCGGTTTTGACAATACCAGCGTGCGCCAACTTGCCCTAAAAGCAAAGGTGAATGTGGCTATGATTTCTTACTATTTCGGCTCCAAAGAAAAACTGTTTGAAACGCTGATTGAAGACCGCACCAGTTTCCTGCGACAAAAAATTCAGGAGCTTAATATGGAAGACATCAGTTCCTGGCAGAAGGTGAATATGATGGTGGAATTATTCGTGGACAGATTTTTTGACAAGCGACAGATGCACCGCATCATGCACCGCGAGATGGGAATGAGTCACCGTTCAAAATTGACAGAAGTCATCAGCGGAACGCTTTCCAAAAATGCAAATGAATTAAGGCAACTGTTGAATGATGGAATCAGGAAAAAAGAATTCAGAAAAATAGACGTGGAAATGATGATGGCTTCTTTTGTCGGAACGCTGTGGCAGGTGATCGGTTCGTATAACCTTACCTGTCGCGTACTTGGTGTGAAGCCGGAAAAATCAGGCGTGCCGGGAGAGGTTGTGAAAGAGAGGTTGAAAGCACATTTGAAAGAGTTATTTAAATCTCATTTGGAGAAAAGATGATAGGACAGGAAATAGAAGACAGTAAACAATAAACAATTTACGGACGACAATTTACAACTGTAGTAGAAATGGCAAGAAGCCAGCAGCAAGAAGCCAGAATACAGTAAACAATTTACGGACGACAAATCACAATTGTAGTAGAAATGGCAAGAGGCCAGCAGCTAGAAGCCAGAATACAATAAATAATTTACGGACGACAATTTACAACTGTAGTAGAAATGGCAAGAAGCCAGCAGCTAGTAGCCAGAATCCAATAGACAATCAACACCAAGAAAAAGGGACACAAATTTTTCATTTGTTATTTGAAGATTCGCAGCGTTTCATTATTCGTACCGCGGAAAAATAATAATCTGAATACAATCACTTGATCTATGACATTGAAAATTCTACAGAGAAAAATAACATTACTAATCCTGATGCTTTTTTTAATTCAGTCACTGAAGGCACAGGTGCTTACGCTTGACCAGGCCATCAAGCAGGGTGTCGGCAACAACCGCCAGTTGAAAATTTCAGGATACAAAGTTGCACTTGCAGAAACCAAATACAAAGAAGCTGTTGACCTCACGCTTCCCTCGCTCAAAGCATCAGCAGGCTACACACGGCTTAGTGATGTAGAACAACCCAAGATTCAGTTCCCGGGTGCGCCGGAACCGGTTTCATTATTTCCGGTTTATGTAAATAATTATTCAGGCAAAGTATCTCTCAGCGAAACAATATTCAGTGGCTTCCGCCTTAAGTATGCAATGGAGTCGCAAAAACTTTTGCAGCAGGCAACCAAGCTGGATGCGGGCAGGGATCATGATGAAGTCGTCTTTAATATTATCAATGCATACTTTAATTTATACAAACTCCAGCAGTCTATAAAGATTGTAGATGAGAATCTCCGTTCGCTTGACCAGCGCATCAGCGAATCACAAAAAATGGAACAGCAGGGAATCCTCCTCCACAATGATGTGCTGAAGCTTCAACTGCAGAGAAGCAATACTGAACTCACACGCATTGACCTGCAAAATAATTTAGCAATCGCTTCCTTCAATTTCAATATCCTGATCGGCAACAATGAAAAGGCGGCAGTGAATATTGACTCAACCATCGTGAAAGATGTCGAAACACTTAAGTCAATGGATGAATATGTAAGTGATGCAATGAAGAACAGGAGCGACCTGCAGGCATTGACTACACGCACCAAATCCATTGACAACAATCTTAAAATTGCAAAGAACAGTTACTATCCGCAACTGGCTGTCGCCGCCAACTATTATGATGCACGCCCGAACCCACGTGTTATTCCACCCAAGGATAAATTTGTGACTACCTGGGATGCCGGAGTTGTCCTCACCTGGGATTTGATGAATCTCTACTCCAACAAGCACAACATTGCTGATTCAAGAATTCAACTGCAGCAAAGCGAAGAGAATATTCATGTGCTGGAAGATGGAATTAAAATGGAAGTGAATCATTATTATCTCACTTGTAACCAATCGAAACAAAAAATTGAAGTGATGCAATCCAGTTTGCAACAGGCAGAAGAAAATTACCGCATAGTAAATTCCCGATTCCACAGCTCGCTTGCGCTTACAAGTGAATTGGTAGATGCTGATGCGGCTCTGCTCCAGACTAAAGTGAATCTCACACTTGCGAAAGCAGACGCGAACGTAAATTATTACAGGCTGATGAAAGCGGTCGGGAATCTCAAGTAATCTAATAGACAAAAAAAGCAAAAGCGGCAGGAGGAAGCGGAAGTCAACAGCCGGGAAACGGTAGCCGGGAAAAGTAGACAATAGGGGAGTAAGGAAATACAAGCGGAAGTCAACAGCCAACAAGAATGAAAAAACTCAAAATCTAAATTCAAGAAAAATGGAAACCACAGAAGAAAAGAAGCCAAAGAAAAAAGCACCATTGATAATCCTTGCGCTTGTCATCATCAGCGCAGCAGCATTCGGAATCACCAAGTACGTGTATTCACTTCACCATGAAGATACGGATGACGCACAATTGGATGCAGACATCAGCCCTGTGTTATCACGAGTGAGTGGCTACGTAAATGAAATCCGGTTTGAAGAAAACCAACACGTGAACAAAGGTGATACCCTTGTGAAACTTGATGACCGGGATTTGCAGATCAAGGTTCAGCAGGCACAGGCAGCATTGGATAATGCATTGGCAAATGTTTCAGTGTCGAAAGCAAACTCGGGAACATCAGTAGCAAATGTGGCCACTGCAGCATCCAATGTTGAAGCCGCCAAAGTGCGCGTCTGGAAAGCCTCACAGGATTTTGATCGCTACCAGAACCTGCTGAATGACAAAGCAATTACGCAACAACAGTTTGATGCAGCTAAAGCCGAAAAACTTTCTGCCGAAGCACAGCTGGAATCAAACAACAAACAACAAAGTGCTGCATCCATGCAGGGACAGGCGGCAAATCAATTGGTAACGGTTGCACAAAGTGTAATTGCACAACGCCAGGCTGATCTTGATTTTGCAAAACTTCAAATGAGTTATGCTGCCATCATTGCACCCGCAACCGGGCTTGCCTCCAGGAAAAGTATACAGGCAGGACAATTTGTGAATTCCGGAACCCCGCTGTTTTCAATTGTATCTGATGCAGGTGTATATGTGATAGCCAATTTCAAAGAAACCCAACTCGAAAAAATGAAAACAGGTTTGCCTGTAAATGTCACTGTAGATGCTTTCCCGTCAGAAAAAATTGAAGGCACCATTTATTCATTCGCGGCAGCCACCGGTGCAAAGTTCAGCTTATTACCTCCTGATAATGCAACAGGCAATTATGTAAAGGTTATTCAGCGTGTTCCCATAAAAATAAAATTGACTGGAAGCAATGAGGTATTGGCGATGTTGAGACCGGGGATGAGTGTGAGAGTGAGTGTGAAACTTGATTGAGAAAAAGAGTTGGCAAGCGACAGTTGGCAGTTTGCAATGAACAGCCCAAAGTCCAATGGTTAACTCTAAAATAAAATGTAAAAATTGAAATATTGGTCTGTTTGTATTCTTGCCAACTGCCAACTGCCAACTGCCAACTACACGCTATCAGAAAATTATTTCAATTTACTCAGTCATAATCTAATTCTAGAGAAAGAACAACATGCCCGAAAAAGGTTTTAAAAAATGGATCATCACCATCACAGTGATACTTGCATCGCTCCTTGAGTTGATCGATACCACCGTGGTGAATGTGTCCCTGCCTCAAATCATGGGAAATCTCGGAGCTACACTGGAAGATGTGGGTTGGGTGGTGACTGCCTATGCCGTTGCAAACGTGATCATTCTCCCAATGAGCGGCTGGCTCAGCAACCGTTACGGACGAAGAACATATTTCGCTGCATCTATTATTCTCTTTACCGTTGCTTCTTTTTTCTGCGGCAATGCGCATAATATTTTAGAGCTCATCATTTTCCGTTTTATACAAGGTATCGGCGGCGGAGGGTTGCTTTCTACGGCACAATCTATTTTGATGGAAACCTGGCCGAAAGAAGAAATGGGAACTGCCACTGCATTGTTTGGATTGGGAGTGGTGGTCGGACCCACGTTCGGACCAACACTGGGCGGTGTAATTACCGATCACTGGACATGGCCGTGGATTTTCTTTATCAATATTCCTTTGGGAATTATTGCGCTGTTGCTCACGTTGCGATACATCAAAGACTCGGTTCACGCCTCCGCCCAGAGTAGCCACGTAGATTGGGGAGGCATCATACTGCTTACATTAAGTATCGGTTCGTTGCAGGTTGTGCTCGAACGCGGAGAAAGCGAGGACTGGTTCAACACACCTTATATTACAGTGCTTTCAATTGTTTCTGTAATTGGAATGGCGCTGTTTATTTTCCAGGAACTGCGCGTGGAACATCCTGTCGTCAACCTGCGCATCATGAAAAACAGGTCGCTCGCAATCGGCATGTTCACTACATTCATTCTCGGTTTCGGATTGTTTGCGTCGATATTTATTTTTCCGATATTCTGTCAGAACCTGTTGGGATTTACCGCGCAACAAACAGGCGAGCTGCTCATTCCCGGCGGTCTCACAACGATTTTTTGTATGCCGTTTGTCGGGAAAATGTTACAGAAAAAATTTCCTCCGCAGGTAATGGCAACTTTCGGTTTCCTGTTATTTTTCCTGTTCACTTATACGTTGGGAAATTCAAATCTCAGTTCGGGAGAAAGTAATTTTTACATTCCATTGATACTGCGTGGAGTCGGTCTCAGCTTTTTGTTTGTGCCACTCACCGCCCTTGCACTCGGCAGTTTGCAACCAAAAGACATGGCACAGGGCACAGGACTGAATAACATGATGCGTCAACTCGGTGGATCGTTTGGAGTCGCGCTCATGACCACCATGATTCACCTTCGCTCAGGTTACCACCGTTCAATTTTACTGGAACACATAAATCAATATGATCCGGCATTTCAAACGCGCTTCAACAGCATATACAATACATTCGTGGCAAAAGGGTACGCTGCAGTCGATGCAACAGCGATGGCTTACAAAGCGATTGAAGGTGCTGTGTTGAAACAAACTTTTTTACTTTCCTATATAGATGGATTCAAACTCACCGGAATGTTTTTCGTGGTTTGCATTCCGCTTCTGTACTTGCAAAAAATAAAGAGAGGAGCGGCGGTGCCGAAGGATGCGCATTGAGAAGAAGTTGGTAATAGGCAGTTTGCAAAAGGCATTGAACAGCCAATGAAGACAACGAAAACAAAATAGGCAAGAACAGCCTGGGAGGCAAGTAAACCGGTTGGAATTGTTACTGCGAGGAACGCCCTATTTGAGTTGTCGCTGCGAGGAACAGCCTGTCCCGTATTTTCGGACATCAATCCCCAAATGGCAATTGTCATTGCGAGGAACGAAGCAATCCCCCGACTCAATTACTGAATGTTATTAGAAGCAGAATAAGCACAACTACTCATCATATTCCGTCCTGCCATCCGCTGTATCTTTTTTTCTTTTCTTTTTTTTATTTAAAAAAAAAGGATGCCGCTATTGTCAGGGCTATTGTAGAATAATTCCGAAAAGATTTCGGCATTTTTTAACAATAGCACTTTGAAAATGCTTTTTCCCTTATTTAAATGCATCGACTCTTCGGAGTAATCCATTCGGGGTTTCTTGCCATTTTACTCATATATCATCTTTTTATTATTTTTGAATAATATTTTTTATCCGGCCCAGCTATTTCTACAAAATAATTTCCTTGAGCCAACTCAGAGATATTAACCTTTATTTTCTCTTCATTATAACTAATATTATTTGAGAAAACAATTTGCCCAGGTGTATTATAAATATTCAATGTTTTTGCAGTAGTATCTGTGTGAGAGATGTCAATTACAATTTCATCAAATGCAAGGCTCGGATAAACAACAATATATTTATCATCAGTAATAATATTATCAGGAGGAAGATTTTCTAGTGAATAGTATGTAATTCCCTTCGTTGATACATTGCCCGCTCTCCCGAAATTGCCACCAGCGTACAGAAGAGAATTGCTTTTTGCAAGACAGTATACATCTCCGAATATACCTGTGTCCGCCAATGCTGACCATTGCGAGCCGTCCCATGTAGCAATACTTCGAGTGTATAATGTTCCTGCATAGTCATAAAGCCCTGCAACATATAGCTTGCCGTTAAATTCCTGTAAAGCCCGTATATTTCCATTTAAATAGGGTGTTTCTTTTCTCCAATTTGTATTATCCCATTTATAAAGTGCTGCTTTATCATTAAAGGAATTAACCCCTGCTACATACAGTTGAGAATTATAAACAGTAACGGCATAGGCGGATGCAGTATCTCGATTGAAATCGAGCCCGATTTTTTCCCATCCAATTCCTGTCCACTTTCTTACAGCGTCTTCAAGAACAGTATCGTCTTCTAGAGATGAGACAGAGTATAGAGTGTCATTGAAATTAATTAGATGACGGTATCTAAGTCGTGAAGTGGTATCCACTACCTGTATAGAATTTCCGTCCCATTTAAAGATTCCATATCCGGCAATGCCTGTAAAGCCTGGTGTAGGACCAAAGTTTGAAGCAAAGTATAGTTCATTGTTCAACAGTGTGAAGCTATTTACTCCGGCAGATAAACCTATACCAACCTGCAACCATTGCGTTCCATTCCACCGGGCAATGCCATTACATGTTATCCCGCCGATGGAATTAAAATATCCACCGACATATAAATCTCCTCTGTACATACAAGCTTCGTTTACATCATAAATGCCATTAATTCCGCTGCCAAGGGGTGCCCAATTACTCCCATCCCATTGTCCGCAATAATTTAGTAATATGGTATCGCTAGTATACGAACCGAATCCATACAGAACATTTCTTGCTGAATCATACACAATCACATAGGCGCCATTGTCAAGACCTGCGCCTAACGAACCCCAATGTTGGGCCATTCCTTCTGGTGTTTTAAAAATGATTCCACAGATTATTATGATAATTTTGAGATGATATTTTTTTAAATGCAAAAAATTATTTTTTTTCATCTTCTTTTCCCTCTTTGAAGGAGATTTAATTAAGTTTATCCTTTTTCAAATCTAAGACTTTATGGCTTTATTCCTCTGCTTTAATTTTCCCGTTTATCTTTTTATGGCAATTCGGGACAACAAAAAAAGCAACTCTTCACTACTCCTTCACCCACCCATAAAAATTACTCCCCTCATTCAACACAAAACCTTCCTTCGGATAAAGCTTATTGCCAATCACATTCGATTTCTCAGTCTCCAGCATCAATCCTTTGGCACCGGTTTCTTCTGCAAGTTGTTTGCAACGGTCAATCAGCATTTTCGAAATACCATTCCCACGGTATTCAGTTTTCATAAATAAATCGTTGAGAAGCCAGAGTTTCTTCATTCCCACTGATGTAAATAGCGGATAACATTGAACAAAGCCAGCGTATTCACCTGCTTGCCGGGCAATAAAAATGACGGAATCATCTTTCGAAATCCGCTCACTTAAAAATTTTCGCGCACCGGCAATATCAGATTGCTGCCTGTAGAATTGCCTGTACAAATCAAACAGCGAAGCAACCTGACCAACATCTGAAATCGTGGCTTGTGCTATTTCAACATCCGGTTTAGTCATTTCTTATTTATCCAGTCAATAAAGCATCAATTTTTTTTTCTTTTTTCCTTTTTCTTGTCTCTTGCCTCTTGTCTCTCGTCTCTTGCCTCATCTTCTTCTTCTACTGGTATTCATCCTCATCCTCCCTCGCCAGCCACGTAGTGAGCGCAAAAAAAGATTTTACAATTAGATACGAAGCCCAGTATTTAAAACGCTTTACAGGGTTTGTCCTGCGGTACAATTCTTCATTGGTAACAAGACGGCAATCAGTAGAAGCAATTTTTTCCAACTGAGTTTGAAATGCGGCAGCAAGTGCTTCGTGTGCTATGTCAAGGTTCAATTCGATGTTGGTGAAAGTGCTCAGGTTATTCAAATCATAGGAACCAATGAGGGTCATCTTATGATCTGCAACCAATACCTTTCCATGCACATTGGAAGGTTGGTATTCATATATCTCAATCTTATTGCGAATCATCCATTGGTACAGGTACTGTACAGCATTGCGCTGCAGGGTAACATCGGATTCATCAGCGAGAATAACCTGCACACGCACGCCACGTTGAACGGCAAGCCTGAGCATTTTTCTAATCTGGCCGCCGGGAAGAAAATATCCACCTACGATAAATAGAGATTGTTTGGCGTTTTTTATTTCCCTGCTGTAAGATGCATGCGCTTCGTTGAGACCCCGAAGCCAGTCATTCTGCCGCACACGAATGATGGAAGAGAATAATTTCCTGTCCGGGATATTTTTTTTTAAAGGCATTTGTCTCAACGGCTTCTTGATCCATCGTTGCAGGCAGATAGAGTGTAGCTTATTCACAATATTCCCATTTACAACTGCTGCAAAATCCAGCCAGGCTTTTTTCCCGCCAACATCATTGTAATTGTCGCTGATATTCATTCCGGTTACAATGGCTGTCTTCCCGTCGAAAACCATCACCTTCCTGTGTAGCCTGCGTGCAATGTGAAACCTTCCACCCTTCACTAACGGTCCATAGCGCTTAATTTCCACACCCTTTTTTTGTAACTGAAACTGCATCTCATCGGGGAAGTTTCCGGATCCAAAGGCATCAATCAGTAAAAAAATCTTGACACCTCTCAATGCTGCCCTCAACAACGCGTTTGCAATCCTGTTTCCTGTTTCATCCGGTTCGAAAATGTAAACCTGGAAATGAATTTCTTCCTTCGACTCGTCAATTAACCGCTCCAGCTCCGAGAAAAAAATCAGGCCGCTGCTCAGCAATATTATTTTTTCGGTCGGAGAAAGATTTTCCTCAATGATCATCCCGGGTTTTCTTTTTTGTAATCAGGTGGCGCAAAAGTCGAGTAAATATTTGTTACACCATTCATTTTCTGAACCAGGACTTAGAAGAGGATTTTTTACCTCCCGTGGTTGAATATTGAAAAAAATCATGTAGGTTTGTTTCCGCTCAAAAAAAAATTATGCATGACGGGCAACGATGAATTATTTATTCAGCTGATTCTGATCTTTCATCAGAATGCAATAATGGCAATGGGCAAGTTGAAAAACCCGGTATCGGATAAGATTGAACGGGACCTGGTTCAGGCAAAGCAGTCCATTGATATGCTTGAAATGATCAAGGAAAAAACACAGAACAACATTTCTACGGAACTGACAAGAACACTGGAGCACGCCCTCACCGAACTCCGGCTTAACTACGTTGACGAAACCAATAAACAACCTACCACAACTTAAGATTGCACCGCATGGATAATGACTCTACTAAATCAGACATTCAGGAACAGGGCCCCAAGAAAGGGATTGTAATTAT
>JBDTTM010000056.1:0-14271 GCA_039930605.1 Bacteroidota bacterium | reverse complement strand
AATTAAACGGAACATACATCGGACAAAAATTAACGAAACTTGTAGCTGCGAATACGAATGCAAGCACCATCAATAAAATGCCCCATGTCCCGGTTATCGTTTTTGTAAAATACAATACTGCAAACAGGACAGCAACAATTGCCCTGATTGTGCTGTCGCCTTTTCCCATATTCCTTTTCATAGTTTGATAATTTTATGATTCAAAAATCGTCAGGGCTGGTAAGTTGTCCTGTGATAAAGGTCAGGAGTCATCATGATTGTTATCAAGTAAATAGGGAATGCTAAAAAAAACAACCTTGTTGAATGTATTCCATATTTCTGTTTTTCATATTGACGCTGATTTCTGAAATCATTGGTACGATCGGAGGGTTTGGTTCTACTTTGTTTTTTGTTCCAGTGGCAGAATTCCTTCTTGACTTCAAATCCAGTGCTAATATCAGCCAAACCATCTATTCTATTTCCCATTTTTAATAGTTGTTGCTTTTCTCGGTTCGTGGCCGGGTAAAAAACTGCATGTGAAAATATCACAGGAAAATTGTTTTGGTTCTTCTCTTCCTGATAGGGATTGGGATGATTGTGAAGGTGTTTTATCAGAAAACTAGACTCATGGAATGAGCGTATCTTTGCCATGGATGGCTTAAACTCAAAAGAAATGAAAAATAAAAATTTTTGGATTGATTTTTCAGTTCTCAACTTGTGTATCACAGCATTTCTTGGAATGGTATTGAGAAGCAAAATGCTTTTCAATATGCCCTTTCTCGATTTCAATAATTTACTCGAAGCACATTATCACTTTGCAATTGCGGGATGGGTTACTCTTGTATTGATGGTGTTGATGACGGGTGTTTTTTTTTGGGATTCAGCCAGCAATAAACCGTTTTATCGATGGCTTTTCGCCGGGATTGCAATCAGTTCGTGGAGCATGCTCATTGTATTCTACTTTATGGGAAATTGCACATTAGCCGAATTCTTTTCTTTCTTCTTTATTTTAATCACCTATGTATTCGGATGGATGTTTATTAAAGATATTCTAAAGGCAAAAGTCAGCAGAACCGTATTGTTCTTAAGTATTCTTGCAATTGTTTGTTTGATTTTGTCTTCCGGGGGTACACTTATGCTTACATATCTTTTTTCTGTGAAATCTCTGAGTGCAATTTTATACCGGGATGCATTGTACACGTATCTTCACTTTACCTACAATGGCTTTTTTACACTTGCTGTTTTTTCTTTACTCATTCACAAAATCTGGAATGATATTTCTTCCCTCGCAAAAAGAAATGTCCATTCGTTTTCAATCCTGCTTTGCTGTTCAATTCTTCCATCATTGTTTCTCTCTTTTCTGTGGCAGGATCCGAACATTATTTTTCGTGTGCTTGCCATTAGCGGAAGCGTCCTTCTGCTATTAACTTTAGTGTGGTTTATTATTTCATTGATTTCTCTCAGAGCTAATATTAGAACATTGTCTCCATTGATCCGAAATACCGGCCTGGTATCAATGAGCGCCTTTATGCTCAAGTTGTTGTTGCAGAGCTTTACTATTTATACCCCTATAGGAAATGCAGTATTTGGTGATCGTCCGCTGATTATCGGTTACCTGCACCTTGTATTTCTTGTCTTCGTGACTCTTTTTATTCTGATTTATTTTGTGCAGGAAGGAATTCTGGATATCAAAAATAGATTTACAAAAGGTGCGCTCATTACGTTTACAATCGGGGTAGTTCTCAATGAGGCAATACTCATAAGCCAGGGACTGGGAGCCATCTTTATAAAAAGCAGTCATTTTTTCCCCTCGCTGCTCTGGTTCACCAGCATCATCATATTTATTGGTGCAACGCTGATTGGATTTGTAAGAGGAAAAGCAAACAGCGCCTGAATGAAAAGAGCTTCTATCTACTTCTGCCCGTCATTCTTCCTCATGAATTCAAGAATGGAGCGCGCTTCGTCTCCGGTAACTCCCTGGCTAGGCATTCGCACCAGACAGGTAACAAACATTTTTTGAGCAACCAGATCGCTGTCAATCATTACATCTGTGTTTGTAATAAAGTTCATAATCCATTCAGGAGTTCTCCTTTCAGTCACACCTTTCCATCCCGGACCCACTAACTTTTCATCAGTGAGCTTATGACACGCAAAACATTTTGCTTCGTAGAGGGGCTGTCCTTTTACGAGCATAGCTTCATCCAACGGATGTGTTAGCGGAACATCTTTGTACTGACCAATCCCTTTGTTATCACCCGTCATCATTTCAGCCTGTTTCATCAGGTTAGTCGTTGTGTCAATTGAGGTCTTCTCCTCAGAAGATTGTTTATGGGAATTGCAACTGATCACAGACAGACTTATGATGGCCAGCAAAAATAATATTGTGGTACGATGCATAACGATATTTTTAGAAATTGAATTCAAACAGAACAATAATTAATTATTCTCCTCTCAGGAATGCAACAATCTTTTTCTCCTCATCATTTGTAATTCCTGCTTTCAGTTTCATGTGCGTGCCGATAATAGTCCATTGATCCTTTGAATATTGATCCTGAGAAGGTGCGCTGTGACAACGGTTGCAATTTTCTCCCCACAACTGTGCGCCACTCTTGTCAGTAATTTTTTGTGTAGGGGCGCAACTGCTCAATAAGAGTGCGCTTCCTGAAATGATGAACGCGATTATAATAATGACTTTTTTCATCTTGTTTCCTCCTTACTTGTTAGTTGTTTTTTAAAATCCATAATACAATTGAATGAACACCTGATTAGTTGAACCATCCTGTTTTTGATAGCATAGTTTTGCAACACAATTCCATTTAAGCCAGTAGTTGATCGCAATGGCAGTTTGTGTGAGTGGAACATTTTTTCCGTCGGTATTGTAATAAGCCCACGGAGCTCCATCAGGTGTTATGTACCTGGAATAGCGAAACGCGAGTTCGAAGTTGCGCAGCACTTTATTGTCTGATCCAGTCGGACGAATGGAAGCCAATCCATAAAATGTATTGGCAGTATTGTTAAAACTCATTGTGGTAACTGCCCCTGTTGTATCTCCTTCTATCGGAAATTCGTAATCATATTTGTCAACGTCTTGTTTTTTATATTCTCCAGTCACACGCAAGGTGCTTTTCAGAAAATCTATTTTGTGGTAAAAGTTCATATCAACAGCCATCGCTCTTACACCAATACTTTTCGGCAACGAATATTGCGCTTCCGTCTTGGTAGTGTTTTCATACGACACTCCAAGCTCGAGGCATGAATTGGAGAAGGGCAAAAAACCGATTCGTCCTCCCAATGCTTTGTTCTTATTGTTATCCGTGTAAGCTTCGTAATCAAACTGACCTGCATTTTCAGCAGATACATCAAGTTGCGGCCCGTTTGATAACCACAGATCATAATTAAACTTTGACATGCCTGCAGCAAATCCTCCCTGGAAGCCCAAGCCAACGGCCTCCATCGTTCCGATTCCTCCGTCACCAAAACCGACAGGATTGGTAGCGAAACGATTCATAAATCCTTCTGCAAGTTTTCCACGGTACGCTCCGAAATGTGGAACAAACCGCCCGGCATGAAAGGCAATGTTCCTGCCAATTAACCAGACAAGATTGGCATGTTCTAGTCCGATGTCAGCAACACCATCACCGGTTTCAATTTCTATTTCGCCTTCTACAAATAATTTTTCTGAGAGGCGATAAAGAAAGATCGCGGAGAAATTGGCATCGGTAATACTCGATTGCCCGGAATCCAGCACTGCCGTCACTGTTCCGTGACCGGCGATGAGCATTTTAGTAGCCCCACTTTCACTCTGTGCAAACAAGTGGGCACTGCAAACAGCACAAATCATCATCAGGAGAATGATTGTTTTTTTCATAATGAGGTTGTTTATAGAAGTATGATTAAGATTTTATTTTTTGTCTTTCGGTTTTAGTGTTCGGATAAAGCAAATGAGTTGCCATCGTTGCTTTTCGCTTAGGACAGCTTTGTAAGGAGGCATTGGCGCATGACCATTACTTAGTTCATAAAAGAGCGAACCGTCTGTTTGTAACTGGACATTAGGAGAAGTATGATCGGCTGGCTTTACAGATAAACCTGCCGAAGCAACTCCATCCCCTTTCCCTCCATTGCCATGGCACACATTACATATTTTCATATACAAAACTTTGCCGCTGTCAGCAGCTGCAGGTACATGAACAAATGGATTTTTTAATGTATCACTCCACGAAGGGGTATCCCATCTTTTTTTATGCTGCTCTGGAGTTTCCTTTTGAGCAGTTGAAGCTGTGCCGATAAGAATAAAAAAGTAAAATAAAAACTGAAATCTTGTTCTTAAAGGAAACATAAATATAGGTTTAGCCCAACAAATATTGAGTTACGTGTTCATTCAAAATATGACTACCATCATGGCATCGCATGATTCAACTCATTTGTTGAAGAACGATTAATTCATCAAAGGTGAGTGACATCCTGATTAAAAGAGTTATATAATTCTTTAAAAAAGTTATATATTTCACACATTGAAAGAACTTTTGGTTTACATTTTTCAAAAGCGCTTGAGGATATCCCTTCTACAGATCTTTTCTTAGAAAAACCCGCCTAGAAAACCAAAGTGGTATTACAAGCCAAAGCATCATAAGTGATAAAGAGAAAATAATCCCAAAGGAAGATCCGAAAAACTTCTGATACAGGGCCCCTGTGTAACCCATGAGCGCGGAAATGTCCAGTTGTAAAAGGATGAGTATTCGTGCGAGGTCAACAGGATTGAGTGAACATAAGACAAGCATCGGTTTCTCCAGCGGATAATCACCAAACTGAAACATAATAAGGAGCATAATTGCATCATAGAAAAGAGAAAAATAAAGCCAGAGCATAATGGCAATGCCGATTCCTTTTGCTTTGTCACGGGTGAGCACTGAACCCAATACAGCCATGGCGACAAAGACAGCAGTGAGCGCCAATCCTGCAGCAGTCATCATATAAGCAGTAGCTGAGCCGACCATGATGATTACTGGCAGGGCGGCTCCGATGGTAAATGCGACGAGTAATGAAAGGCAAACACCTGAATAAATACTGAACAGTAGCTGTCCGCGCCTGATGGGTTGAGAAAGTAATAGTTCGATGAACTCAGCCGAGTTATACATGTAAATGGTACTGAAAATCAGACTCACAAGTGGAACGATAATGAGAATAATGTTGAGCATACTCAGCAGCCCCTTTGCCGCGTTATCCTCCAGATTAAAAATGCTGAGCGAGATCGCAAGAAGAAAAAGTGTATAAACGAAAATGATCCGGCTCCGGAGAATGTCAGCCATTACGTATCGAATAATCTTGATCATTTTGTCTGCAATTAATTTGAATGACTAAGAACGGGTACACTGTCCTTCATTACTGCTGCAATGGCGCGTGAAAGTTTTATTTCACCGGTATCCGTGCGTAACTGTCCAATCGATTTATGAAAAAGAACCTTGCCATCCTGCAGGTAAATCACACGGGTCACCAGGTCATCAAGATCACTTAGAATGTGTGAAGTAATAAAAATGAGCCGCCCTTTATCTTTTTCCTTTCTTATTTTTTCTTTGAGCATTTCAGATGCAACAGGATCGAGACCTGCAGTGGGCTCATCAAGAATGAGCACCTGTGGGTGAAATAGAAATGCAAGTGAAGCGCTCACCTTCTGTCGGGTTCCTCCCGAAAGTGTACGCATGCGTTTGTTTAAAATTAAATCAAGTCCGAAGGCACGAATCAGCTCTTGGTCGGTTTCGCTTTCCTTTTTTTTTCGCAGATCAAGTATCATGTCAAACACTTCACCTATTGTCATGTTTTCGGGATAGCGCCCTATCTGTGGCATGTAGCCAATTTGGTCGCGGTATTGCCAACTTCCTGAGATATCAGCATTGTCGAAATAAATTTTTCCGCTGTCGGGTATAACCATTCCGAGCAGGCATTTGATGAGTGTTGTCTTCCCGGAACTATTCGGACCGATAAGTGAAATGGTTTCTCCCTTGTCGCATGATACGGAGATGCTATCGAGCACTTTTAATTTCCCGAACGACTTCGATATGTTTTCAATTGAAATCATATCAGGGGATTCATAAGAGGTGCATCGTCTTTAAAATTTTCCGGTGTAATACTTGGTATCGCCTTTTCGGTTTTCTCAAGTAACGAAACCATAAAACTCCGCATCAGGATCATGGCAACAGGCATACGCTCAATAATCATGGAGTAGACACTTACAGGATGATAGGGCACGTCACCCTTGCCGTCATGGTTTAAATCATACCCTTCATATTTATCCCAATAGTTATTGATAAAGGTGTTGAGTATTAGGGAGCCATTCGTAGTAACATCAAATGTATTTCCTTTGAAATTATTTTTCTCGATTACGTTATTGTCGCAGCTCGCCTGTATGCGAAGGGCGATACCATTATTTTTAAAATTGTTATTCTCAACAATAATGCGGCTGCTTCCTTCCATATAAATACCGGATGAGTTATTCGAAAAAATATTATTTTTCACCTCACTGTCTGAAATTTCTTTAAGCAACAAGCCATACGCTGCGCTGCCCCAGTTATCTTTAAAAGTGTTGCGGAGCATTTTTACGTGGTTGGTATACATGACAGCAACGCCTGCGCCGTTATTTTCGAAAGTATTGTCAAGGTAATCGTTATGATGCGAGAACATAAAATGCAATCCGTAACGAATATTTTTGTGGCTGATGTTATTACTGATAATTGAATTAGTTACAAACTCAAAATAGATTCCATCCCGCTGTCCGCTCACATTGTTATTTTCGATCGTCATTCTGTCGCACTTCCAGCAGTGAATTCCATTCCCTGATTGTAACTCTTCTGTTCCTGTGGATTGCAGAATATTTCCTGATGCGGTGCTTTGTGAACATCCCTGGAAATAAATTCCGAAAAACATGTTTTTTAAAATATTATTCCTGATAGTGACATGTTGCGCATTGTAACTTTTGATACCTGCAAAATCATTCATGCTCGACCTGCCGCTATTGCGCAATTCAAATCCTTCAACTGTTACATTGGATGACCATATTGAAATGATTTCATATTTATTTTCACCATCAAGTATGGGCTGATTCATTCCAAGCAGCAGCATTGGTTTTTTTATTATAATATTTTTTTCAAAATAAATTCCGGGATAAACAAGAATTGTATCGTTGGGATGAGCAAGCTCAATAGCTTTCTGAACAGAATTAAGTTGCGTGCTTTTATTTACATTCCATGTTGTGCTCTTGCCAATCCCGGGAAGAAAAAACAAGAAATGAAGCAGGCAGATTATTACTTGCCTAATAGATTGATGACTTTCCATGTTTGTTTTACTCCGTTGAATTCTTTCATGGCTGCATCCCTTTCCTGTTCAGTAACAAAAGCTGCGGTGTTTCCTCCCATTGGACTGCGAAGTGATTCGCTATTCAGTAAAAGAGCTACATCCGAGTTGATCCATTTATTCTTTTGATTAAAATCTGAAAAATAAACTCCTGATAGTTCATTTCTCCATACCCCGCCATTTTTTAAGAATGATGCAAGGCAATGAATATCGTCAAAGTGAAATGACTTTCCTTTTGTGCTTATACATTGCGCTGAAAATCTAGTATCCACAATATTCATCTTGCAGAAATCGCAGGCATCTTTGCCATAATTTATATTTTGTGGTTCGGTGCTGCACGATGTTAATATAATTGCCGGTAAAAGAAATAAGGCAAAACTTGCGACCGATAACGGTTTTACTATTTTTCTTTTTCTGAATTCAAAAAACCATGTCGTTACGAGGATCACTCCAACGGCAATAAAAATCCATCCTCCAATATCAGGAATCGAGTAGGCCCCGAAATTCAGCAATTGCTTATATCCAATGAGTGGAGGCTGATAAGCCATACCTGGAACCTGGATAGGGGCATCCGGGTTTAACTCGTGACCATAATTATATTCCCATCTGTAAAAGTCAGCCATTGAAACAACAGCGATGATAACAAAGAGAGCTACCCATCCATTAAAAAATTTCCTGTTGTTGAGAAAGAACGCAAGAAAACCAAGCGCCGCAAAACCGCCAAGGATGTATGGCAGGGCTGTAAATTCAATAAAGTCTTCCGCGTGTAAGGTTCTCATACCGATGTAATGGTTTAATCCATTTACGATGTCCAGGTTGCCGCCCAGCTTATTTGCGTGGATTTTTAAAACCAATCCTTCGGGGTATTGCGGTGCAGTGAGTTCAATTTTCCAGATTGGAAAAAATAAAACCACCACCATCAGGATTGAGCAAGCTAAGGTAGCAGCCTTCATTGCAGAGGACATTTTCTTCGAATTTATATTCGTGTCTTTCATTTTTTATATTTCAAAAATAAAAATGGGAATAGCAGAACCACAGCTATTCCCATTGTGCCGCTCTCTATCGTTTATTTGGTTCCGGCAGTAGCATCTTCAATGTTAGTTCCGGTGCTGAATGAGATAGGAATATTACTTCCGGCAGCAGAAACCCTAATGTACCCTTGCATTTCCTGATGCAGTGCAGAGCAAAAGTCAGTACAATAAAAGGGGAACATTCCTGAGCGCTCGGGTTTCCATGCAAGTGTTTGCGTTTCTCCAGGCATGATTAACAGTTCGGCATTGTTGGCTCCTTTTACAGCGAAACCATGTGGCACATCCCAATCCTGTTCAAGATTTGTTACATGAAAATAGACAACATCACCCATTTTAACTCCTTCAATATTATCAGGCACAAAGTGAGAGCGTATACAAGTCATATATACATGTACTTCATTTCCTTTGCGTTCTACCTTTGCCATTTTCTCACCTTTGGTCACATAAGGATTCATGTTATCTTCAATCTTGAAAATCTTAGTTGAATTCTTTGAAATTAATTCGGCTGGAATTGCTTCTGCATAATGCGGTTCACCATTGGTAGGAAAATCAAGAATGAGTTTCATCTTCTCGCCACTGATATCATACATCTGTGCACTTTGGCAAAGTTCAGGTCCTGTTGGCAGATAGCGGTCTTTGGTAATTTTATTATATGCAATAAGATATTTACCCCATGGTTTTTTTGTAGGCCCTCCCGGAACACTTAAATGTCCAACTGAATAATAGGTAGGTACCCTGTCTACGACTGCCAAATCAGATAAGCGCCATTTAACTATTTCTGATGAAACAAACATGGAAGTATATGCATAGCCTTTTGCATCAAACTCTGTATGCAAAGGTCCAAGCCCCGGTTTTTTTACTTCACCGTGTAAAACAGCATCATATTTCAAAACTGGAATTCCTTGATAATCGCCATCAAAGTTTTTATCTGCAATAGCTTTTTTCATTTTAGTAAATGAAAATACAGGAATAATTGCAGCCAATTTTCCGCTACCTACAATATATTCGCCTGTTGGATCTGTGTCACATCCATGTGGTGATTTAGGGCATGGTATAAAGTAAACCATATCAGGACAGTCTTTAGAGTCGAGCACTGTAACTTCCTTTTCAATGGTTGATGTAGCACTGTGTGTGCTTTCACTATAAATATTGTGGGCATAGCTGACATTTTGTTTTTTGCCCTTTCCTGCTTTGAAATAATCTTCAGCTTTTTTCCAGTTGATAGCGATAATAAAATCTTTGTCATTTTTCGAAGCATTTACTTCCAATAAAGTATTTGCCCTTTCAGAATTGTAACAACTGAAAAACATCCATCCATGCGAAACCCCTTTCCCCGCGCGGGCGAGGTCAAAGTTTACGCCGGGTAATAAAATCTGAAAGGCAATACTCATTGTACCAACCGTTTTATCAACGGCAATAAAACTTACAGTTCCCCGGAAATTTTCTTTGTAAGTATTAATAGGAACATCACCATTTGTATTATCCATCGGAATACTAAAACGGGTACCGGCAACAACATACTCGGAGTTTTCTGTAATGAAAGGAGAAGAGTGGTTTCCTGCACTGTTAGGAATCTCAATAATTTCATTTGTTCTAAAAGTTTTTAAATCGATACGTGCAATACGCGGAGTATTGTTCCCATTTGCAAATAACCATCGACCATCCTGCATTCCATCGGTTTCAGAAAGTGCAAGGTGATGCAAATCGTCCCATGGAACAAAGCCGTGTGAGGTATTAAGCATCGGTTTGGTTTCTTCGCTATATCCCCAGCTTTTTTCCGGATCAACAGAAAAAACAGGGATTACACGGAACAAACGGCCTGACGGAATTCCGTAAACATTTAATTGCCCACTGAAGCCACCAGAAACAAAGTTGTAAAATTCATCATATTTTCCGGGAGCCACGTAAACTTGTGCTGCTGCGTTGCCGCTTACTGCTGAAGCCATATCTTTTGGCTTGCAGCTTTTTAAAACGACAATTCCCGCTGTTATCACAGCGGCAATCATCAAATAATTTCCAATTTTATTTTTCATGTAATTTATATTTATAATTAGTTTTCTGTTTGCTATAAATGACCCCGGGAAATTTCCTTCATCATTTTACACCATCATTCTTCCGCATGAATTCATAGACTGCACGGGCATCATCATCACTTAAACTTTGATTTGGCATTCGTACCATACATAGTTCGAGCATTGCCTGTGCCTGTGCATCTTTATCTATCATCTCATCCGTATTCGTAGCAAAATTCATAATCCATTCCGGTTTCCTTCTCGCGGTCACACCTTCCCATCCGGGACCAACCAATCTTTCTTTTGTAAGTTTATGGCATGCTGAACATTTCAAATCGTAAATTCCGTTTCCATCACCGGCCATTTTTGCATTGAGCGCTGGATTGATGTCAACATGGGTGAATTTCCCAATCCCTTTTGCATCAGGAGCATAATGAACAGTATCGTCTTTCATTAAATCATTGGCGGAAGGACCACTTTCTGTGGGTTCCTTTTTTTCAGTGTTGCTTGAACAGGCATACATGAATGCCACGATTGCGGAGAGTAGGAGAATTTTTTTCATATTTTATCGATTATTTTCAATTTCAGTTGGCAAAGCTACCCGGCGAAAAATTGCTGCTTCATGATTGCTATCATTAATAAGTATGATATTTATCATAAATTAAAGTGGAATTCCTGCAATCAATAATAGTGTCGTTGCTTTCAATGAAATCATTGAAATAGAAGGCTCGCTACGGCTTCTATTTTGGCTGTTTTAGAGCTTTGACACTTTAATATAGAAACAATAAGTGTATTATGAATTGCGTCCGGGTAAAGGTGAATACTTCAAACTTGAATATTGTTACATAACTTTGGAATTAAGTTATATAATTCACATCTTATTCTGGATGGGTACTTTGAGTTATCTAGTATTTACAGCAAGCCACAACCCTCTATAGCCGTTAAAACTATCATGAATTTGTAAAGTAGAAAAATAGCATAAGGGTTAAAGTTTTATCAAAAGCATGAGCAATATCATTCCAGCCACTCGTTGCTTGTGATAGTTTTGTGCTTCATTAAAAAAACGGGCATTATGAAAAGAAAAAACCTATTAACAACTTTATTTGTAGTTTTATTCGCAGCAACATCCTGCAACAATCCGAAGAACGAAGAATCTACGCAGCCAGGCAACACTTCAACAGAAGGAACAATAGAAGATGGAGGCGGCCAGGCCACCATAGGTGATGACGTGTCTGAGCGCAATGTGGTGAAGGTTGCCATTGGTTCGAAAGATCACACTACATTGGTCAAGGCAGTTCAAGCTGCAGAACTTGTGAATGCGCTTTCGAACAATGGGCCATTTACAGTTTTCGCACCTACTAATGCAGCATTTGATGCATTACCTCCTGGAACAGTTGATGGTCTGCTAAAACCCGAAAAGAAGGATGCGCTTGCTGATATTCTTCAATACCATGTTTACCTGGGTGTACTCAACACTGAAAATCTCCAGGATGGGCAGGTGCTTGGCATGGTGAACGGAGGAAAAGCAACCATACATGTGAAGGATGGAAAATATATGATTAACGATGCGAACATAGTTGCATCAATAAAAGCAAGCAATGGAATCGTGCATGTAATTGACAGAGTTATTTTGCCACCTTCGGAATAAATGAGACGTCATAGCTTGCCAAATTAGATTTGGGATTTTATTCTCCTTCGCCGAATACCTCGTAGCTTGGGACGGAGATGCCCGGCCTTCGCAGCCGGAGAAACTGCTTCGGAGGAGTTGGCAAGGCGAGGAGGACCCTCCGTCGCCCTGGCGAAGGAGGGTAGGGGCTTTCAGCCGTCGTAGCGAATGTTACTATGGCGAAGAAGACTCAGAGAATTTCACTAGATACCTCACAACTTGCTGTGGGGTCGTTCATTTTTTTATCTATTGACGATTTCCGGGTCAACGATTATTTCTCCGGTTACTGAATTACTCACAATGCAATAACGTTTCGCTTTTGACAAAAGGTCGTCTATGATGCGTTGACTTTGAATGCTGGCAAATTTTACTTTAGGATTTAAAAAATATTTTGTTGCCACGAATCCGACCAGTTTTTGCTTTTCAATTTCCATTTTCACTCCCACACGAATTTCACAGATTTTTATTTTCAATATATTTGCGAAATGAAGAAGCGTGGTCATGTAACAGGATGCTACAGCCGAAGCAAGTAATTGCTCAGGACTCCACACGGTGTCTGTTCCTCCAAACTCAACAGGAGGAGCAAAAAGTACAGGCATTCTTGTCCCGCTTGTCATCGTTCCGTTTTTAGTTTCCTCATCCCACTTCATTGCTACGCTGTATGTATGCGTTGTGGGTGTGTTAATGACTTCCATAGTTTATTTCGTAATGGTGTTTGATTTTCCGGAAAAGTAATATGATAATTATCAGATGCAATTGAAAAAAATCAAACAAAAATTTCAAAATTTTGAATTCCAACTAGCTTTACGCTATGTTGTTAATCACATTGCCTGACGCCGTTTATTAAGCAAATTAAAAATGTAACGTCGGGGCTTAGTGTGCAAGCGGAAATTTTGGAAAATATTTTACAGAACATTTAAAAGATCATCATTCAAATTGATTTTCATCGGGTACTCCGCCTGTAGCTGATTTTGCTTTTGACAATTCCTCTCCCTGCCTGTTTTGTTCTTCTAAAGTCCATCCATCGGTTACCGTTGTTTCCAGCCAAGCTCTTCCCGATTTCCTGAATATCTGAACGGACAAGCCATATACACTACTGAAATTTTGTTCAAGGTCAGTAACGGTCATGCCTGGAGTTATCGTAATTGTTCCTGACTTATGGATAGTTCGACATTCACCCAATGTCTTAGATGCATGCCTTATTATCTTCTTTGTTGAAGGTCTGCCCGGTTCATGCGGCGTGGCAAAAAAATCCAGGCGAAGGTATGGGAACGTTTCGTTGAAGTCACTTTGAATTGCGAAAATTTTTCTCCGGTCGTTAATTGCAATCTTCATAATTTCTCTTTGAACAAATTTGAAGGAATATCTGACAAACTTAATTTCTTAACCACAAATGGCTAATGATAAATGTCAGTAGGAAAAGTGATCGTTATCAGCCCTTTTTTTTTGGGATTGGAGAATGTTGCAGGGCTCAGTTCCTTAAGTTTGCGAGTTTTTCATAGTCTAAAATGGCAATGGTGCCCCCTTTAATATCTATGAGTTTTTCATCCTTAAAACCGCTGAGCGTGCGAATAGTGGTTTCGGTGGCTGTACCGGCCAGGTTTGCAATATCTTCTCTCGAAATGTTCATACTGAAGTTCGTTTCGCCGTCTTTTTTGTAGCGATTGGTTAACGTCACCAGGGCTTCGGCAACTCTCTTCCTTACTGAGTTGTAGGCTAGTTTAAGCAGTTGCTCTTCCTTATCTGAAAGATCACCTGAAATCATTTTCATAAACCTTTTGGACACTTCCGCATTTCTAAAAATGAGGGAAAAGAATTCTTCTTTTGGAATAAAACAAATTTCACTTTCATCCAACGCCTCTGCTGTATCAATGTATTTCGTTTCTTCCATGAGTGCGAGGTAGCCGAAAAAATCCCCCTCCTTATAAAGCCCTGTAATGAATTCTTTTCCGAGCTCATGGGTCTTGAAGGTTTTTACTTTGCCTGCATTCACAAAATAGATACCGCGTGGATAACTTCCTTCCTGGTAAATATTCTCCTTCTTCTTATACGTTTTTATTTCCCTTGTTTCAGATAGTTTTTTTAAGTCCTCCATTCCTTTGGCGCTGGATATAAACTCATTCAGTCCCTCCACATTTTTCGAAAATTCTTTCTTCATCAGGTCTGATTTACGCAAACGGCTTTCAATGGCATTCAGCAATTCAATATCATCAAATGGCTTGGTTACATAATCATCAGC
>JBDTTM010000055.1:0-14575 GCA_039930605.1 Bacteroidota bacterium | reverse complement strand
ACATCCATCTCCGCCAATGTCATCTCATTCAAATTTCTTCCTGCCTTTGCTGCTTCTGTTTCCAGGTATTGAAAGCGTTTGATGAATTTTTTATTCGTTCGTTCCAGCGCTTCTTCGGGATTGATATTTTTAAATCGCGCATAGTTGATCAGCGAAAAAAGCAAATCACCGAATTCCTCAAATGCACGTTCATCATTTCCACTTTCTGCTTCTACTTTAAACTCCTCCAACTCCTCTTCTACTTTCTCCCAAACCTGTTCTGGTTTTTCCCAATCAAAGCCAACCCCTCTCGCCTTTTCCTGGATGCGCATAGATTTAATCAGCGCAGGCAATGACTTTGGAACTCCTCCCAATACAGATTTGTTTCCTTCTTTCAGCTTTAGCATCTCCCAATTCCGTTTTACTTCTTCTTCGTTCTTAACTTTGACGTCACCATAAATATGCGGGTGCCTGAAAATCAATTTCTCACATTGCGCATGAATCACTTCTGAAATATCAAATTGCTTTTTCTCCTCAGCAATTTTTGCATAGAACAACAGGTGCAGCATGATGTCACCAAGCTCTTTCTTAATTTCTGGAATGTCTTTATCCAAAATTGAATCTGCCAGCTCAAAAGTTTCCTCAATAGTGAGATGCCTCAACGACTCCATCGTTTGTTTCATATCCCACGGACATTGCGCGCGCAACTCATCCATAATCTTTGCCAGCCGTTCAAATGCTTCTCCTCTTTTGGTCATATATAAACTATTACTGCTTCCAGTTGTTAATGCAGCAAAAGTATAATTAAAGATATTAGCTCCATCAAAAATAGTTATGGGAATTCATTATTTTAAAGCTTCGCAAACGGTTCATGCTCCCATGGATAAAGTCTGGGATTTCTTTTCTTCTCCGGCCAACCTTAAAATTATCACGCCACCGGAAATGAAATTTACCATTATTTCTGAAGTCTCATCTGAGAAAATATTTCCAGGGCAAATGATTGAATATTATGTAACACCGGTCTGGAATATGCGCGTAAAATGGATCACAAAAATTTCAGACGTACGTACAAATGAATTCTTTAGTGATGAACAGCTGAAAGGACCCTATAAATGCTGGGAGCACAAGCACTTTTTTAAAGAGATAGAAGGCGGTATCGAAATGTTAGACGAAGTCAAATATGACATTGGCTATGGAATGGTTGGCGACAAACTTCTCCATTCTTTCATCAGGAGAAAGATTGAAACTATCTTCAGTTTTCGCAACAAAAAAATAACTGAAATATTCCCTACTCAATAATCAACTTCGATCGAAATATTCCGTCTTCATTCACAGCGTTGACTAGATAAACTCCTTTGGCTAATGCTGATATATCTACTTCAGCAGACTGCTTGTAATTGGAAGCAGGAGAAAAATTAATCGTCATCAATTTCTCCCCAATAGGATTAAAAATTTCAATGGTTCTAATTGCCTCCCGATAACTATCTGGATGCCCATTGCTTATTGTAAACTTATTTTTCGCCGGATTCGGATAAATCTTCAAATCATCTACCCCCGTTTTCGAAAATATAATTCCTGTCGGAGTCATATCACCCACTTTCATTCCATTCCCGAAACTACTTACCCACATCTCACTCGAAGCATATGGGTTAAAGAAAATCCTTTGTGGCTGACGAAACGGATAACTCAACACAGTTTGAAAAGTTGGCGCAGCTGAATTAATATCTGTACTGGTCAACAGTCCATCTGTTTCAGTTGCGACAAATACCTGGTCAGCATTATTTGGATTAAATGTGACCGATGTAACTCCTTCAATTGCATTCAACCTTGCCCATGTATTTCCCCTGTCAGTCGTTTTGTATAAACCACCAAGACCATTGGGAGGTCCTCCCCAGCCATTAAAAGAGCCCGCATACCAGGTATTTTGCGCCGGATCATTCGGATCAACCACTACATCCTGCGTCCAGTAAAATAAATGAGAATCAGATTTATCACTCCAGGTTTGCAATCCGGGGTTGTAAATAAACACACCTGAACTTTGCGTAAATGCTCCTGCAGGATTACGTCTTGCATTGAAAGTACAAAGCACCGTACCATCGTTCAGTACCTTGATATTGCCCGGGTGACCTTCTGTTCTCCCGGGTGGCGTAATACGCGTCCAGGTTGAGGAAGCACCAAGATTGATGTCATTAGATACCCATATCCCGCCCAGGTTAGCGACATGATTCACGACACTTGCATACATCCTGTTTACATTGTTAGGATCTGTGGCGATCCAGTAAACAGGATGTGTAAAATCATGAAGCGTTTGCCAGGAAGTTCCATTGTCCGCTGAAAATAAAACCTTTCCTGTTGCATTGGCTGCATCTAAAATAGCATCCTGCAACCTCGTGCTTTGATACATATCATGAATAGTGGAAGTGGCTGCGTATAATGTTGAATTCGAAATATTTTTCGCAAAACGATAAACAGTATTTGCATTGATGCCTGAATAATTGAATGACCAGCTCACCCCGGCATCATCGCTGCGCACAGCAGTAATATCACTGAAAGCACTCAGCATATGTGTCTGGTCGCGCCAGAAAACCTGCCAGCAAGTCGTATTCTCAATTCC
This sequence comes from Bacteroidota bacterium, assembly GCA_039930605.1. Taxonomy (GTDB): domain Bacteria; phylum Bacteroidota; class Bacteroidia; order AKYH767-A; family 2013-40CM-41-45; genus JAPLDB01. Next base: position 11,982 of record JBDTTM010000055.1, on the reverse strand, counting down.
GGAACTGTGGTATAGCTGGTGTACGGGCGTAGATGCTCCGGCCGGATGTTGATCGCCTGCAGAAAGATATGCCTGTTGCCACGTAACGCCACCGTCAGCAGTTTTATGCACACATGAAAAATCTGTTACAATAACCTTATCAGAATTAAAAGGTGCAACAGCAATTCCGAAAAAACATTCAGGGAAACTCCATCCATGGTCTCCACCAGATCCGCTCCATCCGGTATAAATATTCTGATTGGCAGTCGTCTGAAATACATGCTGCCATTGATTGGTAGAGCTTCTCCATCGCATCACATTTGGTTCTCCTAAATAAGTAGCTCCTGCTAAATAGGCAGTGCCAGTATCGTTATCTGCCATTGCCACATACATGAGATAATCCTGTGCGGTGATAATGCCGGGAAGTTTATTCGTCCACAAGTTTGATCCGTAATCCATACTATATACGCCGCGGATAAATCCCCAGTAATCCCAACCCATCACTCCAACATACATATCGTTGACATCTGCTGCAAGAACAAAGAAACGCGTGACGTTCCCTTGCCTGGCTCCAGCAAATGAAAATATCTGCTGACCGGCTTGAATCCCTGATGAAGCATCTGTAACAAAAGTATTTCCGCCGTTAGAACTTACAAGCAACCCATCATTGGTTCCTATATAAATATTCTGCCCATCGAAAAAGACTCCGCCAACAATTACACCTGCACCATTATTTAACGCATCATGAATATCAGCAAAACTATTTCCGCCATCATTGGAAAGATATATTGTTCCATAATATGAAATGATCACCCTGCCCGGGTTATTGTAATCTGCGAAAATGGAAAACGTCTCCTCATAAACATCTGGATTTCCAGGTAAAGAATTCCACGTTTGACCGCCATCGGTACTTTTTACAGGGAAGGCAAGGTCGCCCGTATAGTCAATCGTATAACGAATGTTCGCATTGCTGGTAAATACCATTTTGGTATTGTGCCCGCCCTGCAATTTCCGGAAATCAACTACGTCATAATTCAAACCATAGTCAGATGAATGAAATAATTCACTCATGTCACACGAAACAAAATACTCATCTTCGTTAGCAGGATTGATCGAAGGTGAAAACAATGCTCCCCCTCCCCCAACTCCGCGAGAAGCGAAAGATGCAGGATATTGCGCAGTGGCACCGAACGCCATAAACAATAACAGGAAAATAATCTGGTAGTAGTTTTTACTCATTGACTTTAAGTTTAATACTTTAATAAAGTAACCTCAAAGCGATTGACCAAGCGTAAATATAGCAGGAAATCTTACAGAGTAACGAGAATGTCAGGCATTTCCCTACTGACTTTTATTCATTCCTGTTATTTTTCATGTTTTACCCAACGACTTCAACAACATCTTCGCACCTTCATGCTTCGGATTTTTTCTGAGCAAGCGCTGCAACATAACCTTCGATTCCCTGTTCCGATTCAGGTACATCAATGATCCTGCTCTGTTATAAATCGCCTGTTCATTGTCAGGGTCAAGTGCAAGAGCCATTTCATAGTATTTATCTGCGCGCTGCATATCATGATCAACGGATAAAATCAGGTATCCCAAACTGATGTAAGCAGAAGCAAACCGTGGATTTTCTTTGATAATAAATTCCAGGTTCTTGCGCGCATCTTTATGGCGACCCAATTCAAATTGAGATTGCGCCAGTTTATTCCTGAAATCCATATTGAAAGGAGCAAGGTCAACGGCATTCTGAAAATAATTGATTGCGCGGTCTTTATTATTTCCCGCAATATATGCTTCACCAATCCGGTAACTGGTCCAGGCATCTTCATTTGAAAAACTTTTCCTGGTGAGCAATGAAAATACATCGCGTACGCTTTCTGCAATCCCCATTACAAGCCCTAATTCATTTTTGAGATATGCCAGACGAACCAGGTTTTTGAAATTGGCTTTGATGTCGTCAGGAGTACCATCCGGGAAATATTTTTTTGCGCTGTCCAGCAGGTATAAAGCCCTGGGTTCGAATTTTTCAAAATAGTTGAGAAAAGCTTCTCCGCGTGAAATCCGATCAGCATTGGGATTATTGATACAGGCAAGCGTCACGAACTCTTTTATTTTTTTTACTTCCTCTGCTTTGACTGGCTTACGGATAAAGTGATCAGTAGTCGTCACATGCGGAATATCAATCGTACCATTCTTGGGCATGTGACACGAAACGCAATTGTCACTTACTTTTTGCCGGGCAGCTAAATCACCGGTGCAGGTTAGTTTGCTATGGGCAACTTCATTCACTGCGGCTGTTCCTCCCTCTCCTTTGGAGAGGGCCGGGGTGAGGCCTTGGTGGCAACTCTTACAGGCATTGTTGAAAATCTCAGCTCCTGTTTCCTTCACACTCACATGCGGATTGTGACACGTTACGCAGGTCATCGCATTCTGATATGGAAACTGTGCGCTCTTGTTCGGATTCACGGCCTCTGATTTTTTCAAGCTTTGGATAAAGCATTGACTTTGCTTCAATCGCTCAACATGAGAAGCCATGATGTGCTCGCTTTCATCTCCTTTATAAACCGGCATGTACACATCCATCACATCACTCAATTTCATCCCCGGTTTAAAATCATAAAACGATTTTCCATCCTTCAGCACAGCATTGCCCTGGATATGGCACCGCTGACAAACGTCAAGCTGCAATTCAATTGGCAGCTTTGCAGGATTTACAATCGTATAATCTATTTCTTTCCCGACATCCACAATATTTCCGGCCTGCCTTTGCTTCACGTGCTCACTCCCTGGACCATGACAACGTTCACAATCTATTCCCTTTGGAATTTCTTCATACTTATTTTCTGATCCTAAAACCAATTTTGGGTACGCATTATGACAACTCATACATTCAAGCTCGATCTTGCGGTTGAATCTGGAGCTGAAACCATTCTCAAATCCCGGCGGTAAATCCCATTTACCTTTCTGCGTATAGAACGTTGCAGGTACCTGTGTTAAATACCCATTCACATTCATCATGTGAGAATTTGTATGCTGCCCCGATCCAACAATATAATTCATGCTTTCTGTCCGTTGAAAAACGGTGTCCCTACCTTCAAGCCGGTATTCCTTCAGATACATCGCATCACCGGCTATTGTTGGCTTGTAATAGAAATTTTTCTCATGATCATAAATCAATGCATGATCAAAATTTGCCGATGATTTTTTTCTTGATGCCGTATCAAAAGATAATCCCATCCCCGTTCGAATAAACGATTGGTACTTATCCTCGTGACATTGACGGCAGGTATTGATCCCAACATATTGTGTGGAATCAGAAAGTGAAGCATATTGCGTAGGAGGTACTTCCTGCTTTATCTGATTGGAACAGGATGCGACAAGGTAATAGACAAGAGGAATCAAGTAATAAAAAAGACGCGGGGCGATTTTGATTTTCACTGAATCAAATTACATTTTACTTCCTGCATTTTACTTCTTACATCTTACTTTTCCCTCTTTCTTCCTATTTCCTTATCAACTGCAACGTGTACTCATCAAAAAATCTTCCACTTTCATACAACCAGTCATTTTTTAAGCCGGTAATTTCAAAGCCGAGCTTTTTGAATAATGAAACACTGCTTTCATTGTCAACCCGTACGTTTGAATAGAGCTGGTGAAGATCAAGGATGTTCCATGCGTAGTCGATCAGTAAATGAAGCGCTTCAGTTGCATATCCTCTTCCACGTTGGGCACTATTGGCAATTAAAATTCCCACCCCTGCCCTTTTGTTCCTCGGATCAAAATCAAACAGATCAATACATCCGATGCTGTGGTGCTCATTATCGATTTCGCCGTCATCATCCGTAACAGTAAGGTCAATCATGAGACGCAACTGCTTGGTTGTATAAATATCCTGGTGTGCCTGCTTGAGATATTCCTCCAGCGTAAATTTTGAAAATGGAGCCACTGTTCCGCTCACACTCCATACGCTCGTGTCATTTTCCCAATCGTAAAGACATTGAAGATCGTCAGGTTCCAGCGCACGCAAATGAATAAGTTCACCAATTAATTGCATAAAATTTTAGTATGTATAAAGTAATATCAATATAAATTATTCCAGTTCAATTTCTCCCGAGTAAACAAATTTCGCTTCGCCTTCCAACCAGACATTCTTGAAACCATTCCCTGCTTTTTCAAAATACACTTTCAACATCCCCCCCAGTGATTTCACTTCGCAAAATTCAGCGTCGTCCTTTATTTTTCCTTTCATCACTGATGCAAGTACTGATGCCGTAATCCCGGTTCCACAACTGAGTGTTTCATCTTCCACACCCCGTTCATAAGAGCGTACCGCCAATCCGGAAGCGTTTAACTGGACAAAATTAACATTCGTTCCTTCACTTTTGAAGCGTTGGTTGTTCCTGATTTTTCTTGCTTCCTCAACCACATCAACTTTCATTACATCTTCAACCATCCTCACATAATGTGGTGATCCCGTATTTAGAAAAAGGTCCTCTCCAATCTGCTCAATCGCATTCACATCACCCATTTTCAGTTTTACTACCATGGGCTGGTCACTCACAATTAAAGATTCATGACTTCCATCAATCGCATTGAATGTTGCTTTGCCATTGATGACCTGTAATGAATTCGCATACGATGTAATACAGCGACCTCCATTGCCACACATGCTGCTCACATTTCCGTCACTGTTATAATAGATCATGTTAAAGTCAAAATCAGCTTTCTCTTCCAATAGGATCAGTCCGTCAGCACCAATTCCAAACTTCCTGTCGCAGAGAAATTCGACCTGTGAATTTGTCAGGTTAGAATAATTTCCATTCCGGTTATCCAGCATTATAAAATCATTGCCAGTCCCCTGGTATTTTGAAAAATTGATGATCATCTGATGGCTAAAGGAATTTCAGAATCTTTGAGTTTTTGATAAGATACAAAATCAAATGAATCATTCAGATGGTAATATTCCTTCAGGTAACTCATAAAAAGTCCATTGTTCACGCGGTACAATTTTACTGCTTCAGGCTCATCTATACCGAACAGGATCAGTTTATTTTTCGACATTTTATATCCCTTATAATTAATAGGTGAAACCCAAAATTCAACCTGGTAGCTCGCAGCCGGTTTCTCAACTTCCGGTAAATCAGCTCCAGGATTCAGCAATTGAACTGCTTCATCCGTAAGGGTCTTGTTTTTTTCCGTATCCTTTTCTTCATCTTTATTTTCAATAAGTATGTTAGCAGAAACCAAAAGCTGATCCTGCTTCACTATAATTTCTTCTTCAGCTATTGATGGTGCAACTGAATCCGGTTCAGTCATGTTCGCTTTCTCACCAGTGTCTCCTTTTTGTACAACCTGGTTTTGTTGTACTAACGAATCAGAATTGGCAGCAATTTTTTGCCTGGTCTCGGGTTTTTGTTTCTGTATTTCCTGTTTTACCTCTTCTGTATTTTTTTTACTCTTTAGAAATGCAAACCACGACCTGGCCTGGCTATCTTTTGCACCTTCATTTCCAACATAAAACCACAACGTAATTCCAACACCGGTCACTGCCAAAAAAGTGATAATCATTTTGAGCGCAAACGGTACACGCGGCTTCCGATAATCAAGTGAATCAATAATAAGATTCTGCAACTTATCCTTACTTGCTTTTTGAATTCCTGAATAAATGATTTGCTGGACCTCAACTTCATGTTTAAAGATCGCATCAGCTTCCAGGCGCCGGGAAAAATTTTCCATTTCAATCCCGGAAACTTCCCCTTGCAGGTAACGGTCTATCAGGTGCTTGTCTTCTAAACTGATTCCCATTTTAGTTTTGCGCGATATTCATTCGCAATTTTACTATTCCTGTCAGTTGGCTCAATGCCTTTTGCACTTCATACTCGGCAATCACTGCATTGCTAAACTGAAACCGGTCTTTTATCTGTTCGAAACTGAGTTGTTCGGCAACCCGCGCGAAAAGTAATGCTTGCGCCTGCTCATCCAGAATTGAAACACATTGAGATGCAACCTCTGTGGATTGATGCACCTTGAATTTAAAACTGTTTTTATTCCCCTCCTTTAATGTCTCAATTTCCTTATTCAGCGCGCTTAAAAAATAAGCTTCAAAATCAATATGCTCCTTTTTTTGCTGCCTGAGATCTGCATAAACAGCGGCCAGGACTGCAGAAAAAATCTTTGGCGTTTGCTCATCACGAAATCCGCGAATCCGCAATAACCGGCGGGCGGTAGAAAAATATTTGCGTGCGAGATAAACTAAAACCTCTTCGTTTCCGTTATTTATCTCAGACAGAATTTCCCTTTTTGCAAATCTTTTCACAAGACAAAGTTAGTTTAAAAAACCTTTTACCATCGGGTATCCGGAGGTTATTAATACTGCCATAAAAGTGAAAAGTCATGCGTAGAGTGGTCAAAAATCATTAACAAAAATTAACGCAGAGATTCACAAATGCTTCATTGCACAGGTAGGACTTTTGCGGGCGTCATGTTTGACAAGCAAAATCAAAAAATGTATAACACTAAAAATCTTAAAACTATGTTTAGCAAATTGAAAAACTATTTCGCAATCGTATTGATTGCCGGAGCAAGCGGATTATCGGGCGCTTATTTTTTCAATCATTATTCTCAGCCATCTGCTTCCATTTCCACCAAAAATGCCGAAGCAATTCCGGCGAAAATGGTAAGTATGCCTGGATCACCAGATGGATCACTGCCTGATTTTGTAAAAGCCGCCGAATCAACAGTACATGCAGTAGTGCATGTTAAAGTATTTGGGTCACAACAGGTTTACGATCCATTCCAGGGATTTTTCGGAAACCAGAATCCTCAACGTCAACAAACTGAAGGAAGTGGTTCCGGGGTAATTATCACTGAAGACGGTTACATCGTTACAAATAACCATGTTGTAGATGATGCCGAAAAAGTGGAAGTTACGTTGAATGACAACAGGAATTTTACCGCAAAAGTTGTAGGAACTGATCCTTCCACAGATCTGGCACTGCTAAAGATTGATGAGAAAGGTCTTCCTTTTATCGCTTATGGAAACAGTGACAATGTAAGAGTTGGTGAATGGGTGCTTGCTGTCGGTAATCCCTTCAACCTCACTTCCACTGTGACTGCAGGAATTGTAAGTGCAAAAGCACGTAACATTGGTATTTTACCTGATCAATATAAAATCGAGTCATTCATTCAAACTGATGCTGCTGTAAATCCCGGAAACAGCGGAGGCGCTTTAGTGAATACAAAAGGTGAACTGGTCGGAATTAATTCTGCAATTGCTTCTGCTACCGGATCTTATTCAGGATACTCATTTGCAATTCCTGTGAACCTGGTAAGGAAAGTAATGGATGACCTGGCTGAATATGGTAGTGTTCAACGGGGTTTTATCGGTGTCAGTATCCGTGATATCGATTCTAAGTTAGCCCAGGAAAAAGGTCTTAAAGAAACAAAAGGCGTTTATGTTGCCGGTCTGAGCCCTGATGGTGCTGCAGCGCAATCCGGCCTTACAGAAGGCGATATCATCATCAGGGTTGGAGAAATTGATGTGAATTCGGTGCCACAATTACAGGAACAAATTGGTCACTTCCGTCCGGGTGACAAGGTGAATGTGACTGCAATGCACAATGGGAACGAAAAAGTGTATTCAGTTATCCTGCGAAACAAGGAAGGTGGAACCGCACTTACCAAATCAGCTCCGGCTTCAAGTTCATATAATCTACTTGGTGCCTCTTTCAGCGATATAAACGGTGACGATAAAAGCAATCTAGGAATCAGTGGAGGTGCAAAAATTTCAAGGCTTAGTCCGGGCAAATTGCGAAGTGCCGGAATAAAGGAAGGATTCATCATTACTTCAATTGATCGCAAACCGGTTCGCAACATGTCGGATCTTGAAAATGCCCTTAAAGACCGCCAGGGTGGTGTTTTGATAGAAGGTGTATATCCGAATGGAATGAAAGGTTATTATGGATTTGGGATGTAATCTGCATAACTTTTTTATGGATTGATTGTTGCAGATATAGAAATAAAATATAGTAAGATAGTTTTCATGTTGTTGTGTTTTATGGTTAGTGTCAGGCGGCTTGAAGTTCGTTCGAGCCGCCTGATTTTTTAGTCGGTAAAATAACTTATTAACAATGGAATAATCTTATTAACCGACCCATATAAAAACTTGACTCGCTTTTTCACAAAGTGTATCTTCGCAGCCAGAAGAAAAAAGCACAATTTTTCTACCTGGTATCAACAACCTTTTTCACTTACTTAACCTTCTAAATTTAATATGCGTCAGCTAAAAATAACCAAGTCCATTACCAACCGCGAAAGCCAGTCGCTTGAAAAGTATTTACAGGAGATCGGCCGCGAAGAACTCATCACTGCAGAAGAGGAAGTACGTCTTGCCAGGAAGATCAGGGAAGGTGACCAGAACGCCCTTGATAAACTAACTAAAGCAAATTTGCGTTTCGTTGTTTCCGTTGCGAAGCAATACCAGAACCAGGGTTTGAGCTTACCGGATTTGATTAACGAGGGAAACCTTGGTTTGATTAAAGCGGCCAAACGTTTCGATGAAACACGTGGATTCAAATTTATCTCTTATGCCGTGTGGTGGATTCGTCAGAGTATCCTGCAGGCATTGGCTGAGCAATCACGTATTGTGCGACTTCCATTAAACCAGGTTGGATCACTCAATAAGATTTCAAAAGCATATTCAAAACTTGAACAGGAATTTGAACGCGAACCTTCTCCTGAAGAGTTGTCTAAGATTCTTGAAATCCCTCAGGAGAAAATCAGCGACACTATGCGTGTAAGCGGAAAGCACGTTTCTATGGATGCTCCGTTTGTTCAAGGTGAAGACAACAGTCTCATTGATGTACTCGAAAATGTTGATTCTCCGCGGGCTGATTCACACCTGATGACTGAATCATTGCAACGTGAAATAGACAGGTCTCTCAGCACACTTACTGAACGTGAGCGCGAAGTAATCAAGTTGTTTTTCGGTATCGGAATGAATCATGGCTTGACGCTCGAAGAAATAGGTGCTAAATTTGACCTTACCCGCGAACGGGTCCGCCAGATAAAAGAAAAAGCAATCCGCAGGTTACGTCACAAAAGCCGTAGCAAATTGCTGAAAGCTTATTTGGGATAAAACAAATATTAAATAAATATAATCCTCTGCATCAGCAGGGGATTTTTTTTGACCTTTTGGCTTTGAGTTGCCCGGTTCTAAGAGGAGAATTTGTACATTCGCGGGAAATTTCAAATCCTATCAATAATGTCCCTAGATACCATTAACCCTAACGTTTCCGCGGATTCAAAGAGTCAATTTGAATCACAACTTGCTGACTGGATTCAACTGGAAAAAGCAGCCATTGCGCTTATCCATGTTGCCGGTTCACTTTGGTTTGATAAAAGCGTTGAACTTGTACTTTTCAGAAATCAACTTGTTGATAAAAGCTCAAGCGAGATTCTGAACCTCCACCAATATGCTAAAGACTTCGTGAAGCAGCCGATCAATGCTATTGAAACGCTGATGCTGGCTAAGGAGCTGAATAAACTTGACCTCGCTCCTTCACGAATCGACATCGGTCGTTTAAATGCTGAATGGCTCGCTGAAAGAAAAAATTACAAATCTGCAACTGAATTTGTCGGGGACAAACTGGGAAAATTTATTGGCAGGGAAAAAAGAGTATTGGTTCCGAAGGATGTGGTGTTATATGGTTTCGGACGTATCGGCAGATTGCTGATGAGAGAATTAATCTCACAAGCTGGTAAGGGCGAACAATTACGTCTTAGAGCCGTGGTAACGAGGAGCAATGGTGATGATGAAATTGTAAAACGTGCCGAACTCCTTCGTAACGATTCAGTTCATGGTCCATTTCCGGGTACCGTTATAGAAGATGTAAAAAACAAAGCGCTCATTGTAAACGGTCATACTATACACATGATTGCTTCAAAGGATTTTAGTTCTGTCGATTATACAACTTTTGGAATCAATGATGCATTAATCATTGACAATACCGGTGTTGTGCGCGATCGGGAAGGGCTGAGTGCTCACTTGAAATCAAAAGGTGCTGCAAAAGTTTTATTGACGGCTCCGGGCAAAGGCGATATTCCCAATGTCGTTCATGGAATAAATGAAAAATCTGCCGATCCAAATGAAACGATTTTTTCTGCCGCATCATGCACTACAAATGCAATTGTTCCTGTGCTTAGTGTAATTGAAAGTGGAATTGGCATTGAGAAAGGACATATCGAAACCATTCACGCATATACGAACGACCAGAACCTTCTTGATAATTATCACAAGAAAGCAAGAAGAGGAAGATCTGCTGCATTGAACATGGTGATCACTGAAACAGGGGCTGATAAAGCAGTTGCAAAGGTGCTTCCTGTACTTGCAGGAAAACTCTCCGGTAATGCTGTTCGGGTTCCGACACCTGATGTTTCACTTGCAATTTTGAACCTGAGCTTTAAAAATGAGACCACCAAAGAAGGTCTGAATGAGTTGCTTCGCAATGCTGCACTAAATGGTCCATTGGTAGAGCAAATTCAATACCTCTCATCCAACGAAGTTGTGTCTTCTGATCTCATCGGAAATCCATGCGCATCAATTGTAGACAGTGCTGCAACTATTGTTCATAAGGATGGGAAATCAGCTGTGCTTTATATCTGGTATGACAACGAGTACGGATACAGCAGACAGGTGCTTCGTTTCGCAAAGTATATAGCGAATGTAATCCGCTTAACTTATTACTAGGTCAAAGCCATTTCATTTTATACTTAAAGCAAAAAGCTATCCCGCATCAAGCAGGATAGCTTTTTTAATTCTCAGAAGTGGTAGTGCCCAAAGTGAGACTCGAACTCACAAGGAAATTACTCCAACGGCTTCTGAGACCGCAACGTTTACCAATTTCGCCATCCGGCATGATTGAAGAAACAGGAAGTACTATCAGTTGCGAATTGATAAATTGACTTATAGGTTACGCTAATGGAATTAAGTATTTACAAAAATTTCTTAACTTCAATATGCACTGACCCAATTCAATGACAAGTCATTTTCCTGCTGATTGTTATTACTGAATGGATTTGTTAATTTCTGCGTGCTCAATTAGCATTTTTGAAAAGTTTGTTACAGATAATGCAAACGGAATTCCCTCTAATGTAAGAACATTTTCAATCAAACTGAAATTATTATCTTTGTTTCAAACTTAAACATTATGGAAGCAATCTATCGTCTAAAATCTTCTGAGCTGAATGAAAACTTCGTTAAACTTATTCGCAAGCTTTTTAAAAATAAAGATGTAGAAATAACCATTACGGCAGCAAATGATAAAAAAGGAAAAGACGAGTTCATGAAAGCAGTTGAAGATGTCCGGCTTCGGAAAAATATTGTTTCGTTTACTTCTGATGATTTTAAGAAATACACTTCTCAATTATCTACAAAATGAGGGGATCGGCTTCTCTCAAAAAGCATTTAAAGATTTTCTTTCCTGGTCGATTCGTGATAAAAAAATATTTCTCAGGCTTGCTGAAATAATTTTAGAAATTACACGCGATCCGTTTAACGTTATTGGAAAACGAGAACCATTAAAACATCAATTCAAAGGTTTATGGTCGAGGAGAATTACTCAGGAACACCGTATCGTTTATGAAGTCACGGATAAACTGATTATCATCGTGAGTTGCGGAGGGCATTATACCAAATAAGATTTCATTCCAAAATCTCCACATTTTTTTTTAAGACATTCATCTGCCGTTTCTGCTTTGCTAAGTCAGATGCAATCATTTGTTTCAATATCAAAATAACTATTCCTGTAAATGGTTGGCAAGCCGGTAACATTAAGCGGTATTTGTAATTCAGTCTCCTACAAATGCGGGAAATTGTACGAAAGTGCCAGATGGGTTGTCCCTTAAGTAAAAAATCCCCTATAAATATTTAATTTACAGGGGATTATAAACTCAGAATGTGCCCGAAGTGAGACTCGAACTCACAAGGAAATTACTCCAACG
>JBDTTM010000054.1:0-14724 GCA_039930605.1 Bacteroidota bacterium | reverse complement strand
AAAGTAACATGCAATGAATCATCCAGGCAGGCACGCAATAATCTTGGCGCTGTATTGTCAGAATAATCGCCGTCAATACTATTTACAGTTCCAGGTGTTCCGCCGGCAGGAGCAACAGATGCCTTCCAGTTTGCATCACTTGTACATGTAAAGTCAGGATCGATGCGCTCAATACTCCAGCCGCCATCAATCTTAGATAAGTCGCGGTAAAATGATTCATCATAATGCACTTTATCAATTACAACTGAATTAATATCATAAAGGATCACATCATCACCGCCAGTGTTATTCAGTGATGGGAATGAAGTCACGCCCATCACACTACCGAAACCAATGAAAGAACTTACTGCCGCTGTACTGCACAGTATCAGGAATGAATCAGGTTTCAACTGGAATGCAGTCAGGTCATGCGGAGCTCCGGAGTCTCCAATTTTCCATCCGCTCAAATCAAATATTTTATTGCTGCGGTTATAAATCTCAATATATTCTGTATTGGGTAATCCGACAACGGGATCCGGATCAGCCATAAACTCCGTAATCACAACATCAAAAGGAATCGGTGCACCGGAAACGACATAATTAAAAAATGCTGTTGAGTTTGCTGCGATGGTATTCGCCGCCAGGTCTTTGATATTATTTACCGTTAAAGTATAAGTTGTTCCTGCACTAAAAGAATTGGAAAAAGTGAGGTGGACAAGACTGAAATTGGAACCATCCCTCAGTGCATTAACAGGACTTCCGACTGCATTGTCAACTGAATAATTCGAGATAACCTGTGATGTTGCAATATCTACGGCTTCAGAAAATAATAAATCAAGCTGGGTTGCTGATACTGCTGTGGCTGTAGACAATGCCGGCGGAGTCACATCAAGTGCATAGGTAAACGTAGTTGTTGAATTTGCAGCGATGGTATTTCCTGCACCGTCATTCACATTACTAACGGTGATGGTATAAGTAGTGGCTGTCGCAAATGCATTCGCAAACTGTAGATGCACCAGCGAAAAATTGCTTCCATCCCGGGTTGAAGTCGAAGGTGTTCCTATGCCGGAATTGACGGAATAATTCGCCGCCGTCTCTCCTGTTACCTGGTCCACAGTTTCTGAAAACAATAAATCCAACTGCGTGGTTGAGATGGCAGTTGCTGAAACGATTGTTGGTGGTGTAACATCTACAGAACCTGCACCAACATAAATATCATCGAAATAAAATTTGTTGGCGTTGCTCGATGTATAGACACACTCCACTCCAAAGAAAGAAGAAGTGTTGTACGTATTATCATTTCCCGTTGCTTCCTGAATATAATTGGTTCCTCCTGCAGGATCAACAGAAAGTGACCAACTTCCGCTACCGTCACGGGTTACTTTGACACCGATGGTAAATGAGTTTGCAATTTCTGCATCGGTTCCGCGGCAAACGGATGTTGATGCACTCCCATCCTGCCGGAATAATTCAACAGCATCAAGTCCCAGCGCTTCCCCGAATTGCAAATAATAACCACTAATTGCGCCTGTAAGTATGCTTTGATCTGAAACCAAATAAACCCTTCCGTAATTGCTGCTTGAGGGAGAAAAACTCTGCTTGATCCAGAAATGCCATTCCATATTATCCAGTGTGGCCATGGCGTTCGGAACCGACAAATAGGAAGTATCAGCAACTGTATTGTTTAATTGTAATTGCTGCGAAGCATTCACAATAAACATTGCGGCATCTCCATTCCAGGTGGGACCATTGGTGAAATCACCATCAGTGAAATCATCCTGGAGTTGTGCAAAAACAATCGCCGGTAAAAAAGAAAGAATAAAAAATAAAATCCGTTGCATGTGGTGAGTTTGAATGAGAAAAGTAAAAGTACCAATTCTATTTTCACTGCAAAAAAGAAAATCTGTCCCGAAATTGAGAACAGATTTCTATTATATCAGTTGTATATGTTTAGGAGGCTGCTTTCTCCTTCAGCTCATTTTTCTTATCGATATTATGCATGTCCTTGATCAGGGGTCCCATGTTGCAGGTTCCTGTGAATGTTGCGCCTACTTCCACCACCAGTTTCCCTGTTACGATGTCACCCTGGATATTGGCTGATGACTTCAGGAACAGCAATTCGTTCACTGTAACTTTTCCACGGATATTTCCGCTCACATCAGCATTCTGGCTGGTTACATTTCCTTCAATGGATCCTGTAGCGCCGACAACTACCTTGGCTTTGGAAACGATGTTGCCGATTACACTTCCGTCAATCCGGATATCGCCATTTGATTTGATATCTCCTTCTACAACAGTTCCGGCCCCGATGAGGTTGATAGAAGATGTAGTCCCGTCTGTTTTTCCTGAGTCTGAATTTTTATTGAACATACGACAAATATTTTAAGTGAATATACTTTTGATACGCAAATGTAATGCTAATATACTCCGAAGCAAGGGCAAATCGGGAAGAGAAATGAAGTCTTCCTTACAGGCATAAAAACCTTTTAGAAACGCCTATTGATAGAATTTTCTGAAGAAATCCTGGTAGGTTTCAATCTTTTTATCCTTAACAAAAGATGGGAAATTGTTATCCGACATCACAAACATCTGGTAGAGATCAGGATTGGTATTTCCGAAAATTTCATCATTGTCATTGGCGCCCGTGAAATAAAGCATGGCTTCATTCTTATTGGTGAACTCGCGGATAATAATGATTTGCGTGATGTGGTCCAGTAACTGGCTGGTGATTGAATATCCTTTCGTGCTGTAATACTTCGTATTATAATTACTCAGTTTGATTTTCAACTGATCCGAATTCAGCGGTCCTACATTCCTGAAAGCAAGTACAAGAAGATGGGTGGTGTCTTCACTGTAATTATACATTCTTTCAAGTGTATCTTTTTCCGGCATTTTTGTTTCACTCACCGCTCCCATGCCGTTGATGTAATCAAGTATGTCCTGCGCCTGTTCTTTGACAGGATCTTCAGAATAATTCCTTACAATATCCTGGAGTGATGCAGTAAATGATCCAACGGGTTGCGTGCGCCCGATGGCAAGCGTTTTCAGCATATCAAATTTAGGAACGTAGACATTATTGGGATACATCTGGTCTGCCTGTGCTTTGCGTGTGATCACATCTGCATATTCTCCATTCAGGTATTTGCGATAAGTGTCTTCATAAAAAAGTTCGAGGTCAGATTTTTTCGCTGCCTTCTCTGCCATGAAATTCGGATTCTTGATGATCATGGCATAGTCACTGTCAGGGTATTTCTCCAGCAAAATATTTTTATAGTAATCACTCTTCTGCGGATCCTTCATAGCAAGGTAAAGGCGGTACAATTGGTAGTATGCCGGGAGTTTGTATTTATTGTCAGGATATTTTGCAAGCAGGTCTTCAAACATTTTGGCCGATGCGGGCTTATCATTCAGCTGCTCATTGTAAATCATTGCGGCATTGTAATATGCATCAATCACCTTTCCGGTCGACTTGTCAATGGAAGCCTGGTCAGAAGGAATTTTTTCCAGCAATTCTTTTCGATGCGCTTCCCTGGCTTCAGTAGGATCTTTAATTTCATCCTTTACTGAATCTTCAACTACAACTTCCTCTTCCTGCAAGTTGAGCTGTTTGTTGTTGCGCCTCCAGTTATCTTCCAGCTTCCTGCTACCCCACTTGCGCTGGAAGTCATTTGTCCCGAAGCTGATTGCAGACTGGTTATAAAAATACCATGACGACTCACCTCCGTGGTTGGCTTGCTGTTGCTGCTTGTTATCAGTATTAAAAAGCTGGTTCACCTGCTGTTCTTTTTCTTCATCGATTTTGCGCTGGCGTTCCTCATCTTCTTTCTTCAGCATTTCGTCAACTGCCTTTTCGCGTTCTGCCGGACTCATCTTCGCCAGCACCATCATGCTATCCTGGTCATGAATTGTATTGAGAGCCTTGATGAGTTTGGTGAGGGAATTTCTTTTGGTTAAAATATCTGTATAGTCAGGATGGTCATTGCCTAAGCTGGAAATGCAACTGTCGTAATACAATTGCGCCGTTCTGTAATCAGGTTTGGATAGATAAATTTTCCCAAGTTCCAGGTAACTGATTGCTTTTTGATTCTGGTTACTCGTACTTGCGGCAATGGATTTCTGGAGATAAACAATTTCATCCCCTTCTTTATTTTCCTTTTGTGCAATGCCTGCAAGCGCATAGTAAACCTGGTCGAGGTATTCTTTGTTCTTCGGATCCCGTGCCATTTTCTGCAGTTCCTTTTTTACGCTGTTGCTGTTCTGGCTCTGCGCATCGAAACAACGCGCGCGGTTGATGCGGGCATTAAACGCCATTTCATACACCGGATTTTTCTTGATCACCTTTGTATAAAGTTCAAAAGCTGATTTGAAATCTCCTTTCACCTGGTAAAGCTGTGCCAGGATAAACATGTAACGAATTTTGTTATTCCGGTTTTTAGTTACAGGAATCGCTTTTTTCAGGTGTTCAATTGCACGGTCGGTATTCCGGGTCTGCAAATAATAATCTGCTGCAACAGCGTCGTATTCCGCGCGCACTTTTTTGCTGAGGTCTTTCTGGTTGCGCAGGTAATCCAGTTTGTCTTCGGCTTCCTTCAGCTGTGTAAGCTGCAAATATGTTTTAGCAAGCCACAATGATGCTTCATGCCTTCCCTGCTCCTTTTTATAAGTGGTCTCCACATATTTAAATGTTTCTATGGCTGCGAAATATTCATGCTTGTAGAAAAGTGCTTTACCATAAGCTATCCAGTTGTCGTCTATCCAGTGTTCCTTGTCGGGTTTTTCATTCCCGTTTTTATCCACCAATGTATGCCGCTGAATAACTGTGCTCGTTTTCTTCAGCGCTTCATCCATCTGCGGATAAATACTCTTTGCTTTTTGTGCATCGGCATATTTGAAAACAGGAAGCGTCCTGTCATAAATGTCGGGCTGTGCGTTCGAAAGCGTTTGTGCGCCTTCAGCAATTTTCAGGTTGGCATTGTAAAGTCCGTTGTAGCGTGCGGTAAGATCATGATAATTGCGGCTGACAAATCCGCTCTTGGTATTTTTACATGCGCTCATAAAAAGCGCCATTGCGAAAACAACAATTATTTTGAATCCTTGTGAGTGCATCTTCTGATAATCCTCTTCTTTTTAACGGTGTTCCAAGTCTGGAAAAATCATATTCCAGCCGTGAATCGCGGGTTTTTATGGCAACCTGTTAACGACAAAGTTGCAAAAATATTTTAATAATCTGTTCCGGAAGAGAATCGAAGGAAAAGTTATGCGGAAATGTGCTGTAATTTTTTTCCCCTCACCCACGGTTTAAACCGTGGGTGAGAATTTTATTACGATCGCAAAGAAAATCGATCCTGGTCAGTTTCACATCCTGTCCTTTACGGATTAATAAAAATACATGATAAAAAAGCATGATTTACCTGACCTTTATTCAATCCGTTCACCAAATCCATTATAAGATTTACAATGTATCCGTTACATTTGGTGCGCTTTAAACGGAAGAATCAGGCAAATTCAGCATGGCGGAAGAAAAAAAGAAAAAGAAACTCAGCGGTCTCAAAAGCCGCTACAAGCTCGTCTTTTTGAATGAAGATACCTTTGAGGAACGGGCTACTTTTCACCTTCGGCCGCTGATGATTTTTGTAACCGTCGGCATTACTATTATCCTGTTGATCGTTTTGACTACTTTATTGATTGCTTTTACCGGCTTACGCGAATACATTCCCGGTTACAGCGATGTAAAAATGAAAAGGCAGCTCTTTACGCTGATGCAAAAAAGCGATAGTATGGAAATTGCTTTGAATGCTCGGGACCTTTATATTGATAACATCCGCAACATC
Organism: Bacteroidota bacterium; assembly: GCA_039930605.1. GTDB lineage: Bacteria > Bacteroidota > Bacteroidia > AKYH767-A > 2013-40CM-41-45 > JAPLDB01. The sequence continues at coordinate 8,914 of JBDTTM010000054.1, read as the reverse complement.
GTAAACGGAGACCTGAAGGGTGATTCCACTGATAAAAAACCTACCGGCAATGCCAAAGTCGAGAACATCAACACACTAAAAAAATCTCGCGAAGATTCTTTGCTGCGCAGCCAGATCGAAGGCAGTGATAAATTTACGCTGAGTGCGAACACATCTGCCTCTTCCGGGATTAGCAGTTTCCTTTTTTTTCCACCTGTCAAAGGAATGGTGACCAACCGTTTCAATGCAGTTGGAAAACACTTTGGAATTGACATCGCCGGCAGTCCAAATGAGGCCGTAAAAGCCACGCTGGACGGCACCGTCATCCTCGCTAATTTTACCAGTGAAACAGGGTGGGTGATCGGTATCCAACACGGCAACAACCTCTTTTCATTTTACAAGCACAATTCATCACTTCTTAAAAAAGCAGGTGACTTCGTCAAAGCCGGCGAAGTGATCGCCATCATCGGCAACAGCGGAGAACTTTCAACCGGACCTCACCTGCATTTTGAATTGTGGAGCAATGGTGGTGCGATAGACCCGCAGAAGTATGTGGCGTTTTGAGGAAGGTAAATAGGTAATTGCCTGCCTGTCGGTAGGCAGGGTTGATTGGGTAATTAGAATAGGGAATTCAGGGCGAAGGAAAAATTTGGTATCTTCCGAACAACTATTTTTAATAAGAATGAAAAATAAATTTGGACTTGTTTTAATTTTCGCAACGCAATTATTATTCGCACAAAATCCATTGGTCAAGAAGTGGGATTACAGTTTTGGCGGGACATATACGGATAAGTTAAACTCCATTCAGCAAACTTCAGATGACGGATTTATTCTTGGCGGATATACGGATTCGGGAATAGGCGGAGATAAAACGCAGGCATTGTGGGGAGGTTATGATTATTGGATTGTAAAAACCGACTCCCTTGGAAATAAGCAATGGGATAAGGATTTTGGTGGAACAAATGATGATGAACTCTTTTCGCTTCAGCAAACTTCTGATGGCGGATTTATTTTGGGAGGATGGTCCAATTCAGGAATAAGCGGAGATAAAACGCAGACTATGTGGGGCAGTACTGATTTCTGGATTGTAAAAACCGACGCTCTCGGCAACAAACAATGGGATAAGGATTTTGGGGGAACCAATTGGGATGATCTATCTTCCATCCTGCAAACGTCAGATGGTGGATATCTTATTGGCGGATCTTCTGAGTCAGGAATAAATGGCGATAAAACGCAGGCTGGGTGGGGAGGTTTTGATTACTGGATTGTAAAGACCGATTCTCTCGGCAATAAGCAATGGGATAAAGATTTTGGTGGAACAGGGGATGATCACCTCTTTTCCGTTCGGCAGACCAGCGATGGAGGATTTATTCTTGGCGGATATTCAGTTTCCGGAATAAGCGGAAATAAAACACAGGCCATGTGGGGAGTTTCAGATTACTGGATTGTAAAAACAGATTCACTCGGCAATAAGCAGTGGGATAAAGACTTTGGAGGAACGCTTGAAGATGATCTCTATTCCATTCAGCAAACTTTAGATGGTGGATATATTCTTGGCGGAACTTCCTGGTCTGGAATAAGCGGAGATAAAACTCAAGCAACATGGGGCCAGGCTGATTATTGGATTTTAAAAACCGATTCGTTGGGCAATAAGCAATGGGATAAAGACTTCGGAGGAATATATCCGGATGGGCTTTCCACAATAGAACAAACTTCTGACGGAGGATATTTAGTCTCCGGAGAATCTACTTCTGATAGTAGTGGGAATAAGACAGAAAATAATTTTGGACAGTTTCAAACGTGGGTACTAAAAATAGATGCAATTGGCAATATAGAATGGGACAAAACGATATTCACAAATGGCAGTTATTATGAGGGAGGAATTGCAATCCAAACAAGAGATGATTGCTACCTGATGGGAAATTTTAGTAATGGCGGAATAGGAGGATACAAAACACAGCCATCACAAGGATTCCAAGATTACTGGATAATAAAATTCTGCGACAGCACATTCACCACAAATATTTCGCAAACACAAATTAAAAAACTGCAATCCGAGATTCTTCTTACCCCCAACCCCACTACCGCTCTCCTCAAAATTGAATCCACACTAAGCATTGAACACATTGAATTCTTCAACCTCCTCGGTGAAAAAATGCCTTTGGCTGTTGACTGTCTCTCGATGGCTATCGGGATGAAGACTGTAGACTGCTCTCTTCTCCCTCCCGGTATTTACATTTTACAAGCCGCTGGGGAAGGAAAAGTCTGGCGCGGAAAAATTATTAAGGAATAAAAATTCTTATTTTTGAAAAAAATATTTCTGTATGAATTCATTCGTGATCACACCGCGCAGCAAAAAAGAATATCAATTTCTTATTGATCTCATACACAAACTCAACCTCAACACTTCTGAACTTTCTAAAGAAGAAATTGAAGATGCCGGACTCTTATTTTTAATGAAACAAGCCGACCGCAGCAAAACTGTGAGCCGCGACACCATCATGAAAAAATTAAAATCCTGATGGAGGTTGAATTTCTTCAGAGTTTTTCAAAGGATATTGATGCCGTTCGTTCTACTGATCTGAAAAAGAAAATTGCAAAAATTATTGTTCAGGTTGAAATGGCGGAACGCTTTTCCACACTCCACAATATTAAAAAGATGAAGGGTCATCCTCATGCCTACCGCATCCGTGTGGGCGATTATCGCATCGGCCTATTTATCGAAGACACTCTTGTGCAATTTGCCCGGTTCGCCCATCGAAAGGAAATTTACAGACTGTTTCCCTGATGTTGAAAAAATGTATGACTCCAGATTTGTAAAAGAATATTTCTCAGCTGAATTCATTTAGCTAAGTGAACAGATTTTTTCCGCACTTTTATTCCCTCGATGAGTTTATTGTCCGTACTCAGCAAGCCGATTGCAAACTATACCGCTGGCGCCCTCAGGCACCAGGCCATGAATGCCGTCTCATTGCAGGAAAAAATATTCCGGAAACTAATCCGCAAAGCACGCCATACCGTCTTCGGCAAAGACCATTGGTTCGGTGAAATAAAAACGTATGATGATTTCATCAGCCACGTTCCTGTGCGTGATTACGAAGCAATGAAGCCTTATATCGACAGGATGCTGCAGGGAGAAGAAAATGTGCTTTGGCCAGGCAAACCTTTGTATGTTTCAAAAACATCAGGCACCACTTCCGGGATAAAATACATACCGATCACCAGGGACAGCATCAGCAACCACATCAACAGCACGCGTAATGCCATGCTTGCTTACATTGCAGAAACCGGAAAGTCGGATTTTCTGAAAGGCAAACTGATCTTCATCAGCGGCAGTCCGGCACTGGAAAATAAAAACGGTTTGAAAGTGGGACGATTGAGCGGCATCGTAAATCACCACGTGCCGAAATATTTACGAAGAAACCAATTGCCCAGCTGGGACACGAATTGCATAGATGATTTTGAGCAAAAGATCGATCATATTGTAGACGAAACACTGTCCCAGAACATGACCATGATCAGTGGCATTCCGCCATGGGTGCAGATGTATTTTGACAAACTGGTTGAGAAGACAGGAAAAAAAATCAAAGATATCTTTCCTGATTTTTCGCTCTTTATATATGGAGGCGTCAACTATGAACCTTACCGGCAGAAGTTCGAGCAAACGATTGGAAAGAAAATAGACTCCATCGAATTGTATCCCGCTTCCGAGGGGTTCATTGCTTTCAGTGACTCACAGAAGAAAAATGATTTGTACCTGAACATCAACTCAGGAATATTTTTTGAGTTTATCCAGGCATCAGAATTTTTTAAGGAAAACCCAAAACGCATATCGCTGAAGGATGTCAACCCGGGTGTCAACTATGCCATCATCATCAATAACAATGCTGGACTTTGGGGCTATTCCTTAGGTGATACAATTAAATTTACTTCCGTCAACCCCTTCCGCATTGTGGTCACTGGCCGGATTAAACACCAGATCACAGCCTTCGGAGAACATGTGATAGCAGAAGAAGTGGAAACTGCTTTGCTGGAAGCATGCTCACGTCACCAAGCACATGTGATTGAATTCACCCTGGCTCCTCAAGTGAATCCGGAACCGGGAGAGAAACCCTACCATGAATGGTTCATTGAGTTTGACCAGTCACCGGACAACATAATGCAATTCTGTAAGACACTGAATGAATCGCTCGCCAAAAAGAACATCTATTACAAGGATTTAATCAGCGGACATATTTTGCAGCCCTTGAAAGTGCGCGTACTGAAAAAAGATTCATTCATCGATTACATGCGTTCGCAAGGAAAACTCGGCGGACAAAATAAAATGCCGCGGCTCAGCAATGACAGGATAATAGCGGATGAATTACAGAAGTATATTCAGCAATGATTAACTTTACCAAAAATATTTAACCATGCGTAAAGAAAAGGTTATTGAGACCCTGAAACAATTTCCGGAGGAGTTTTCTATGGAAGATTTAATTGAACGGATTATTGTTATTGACAAAATCGAACGTGCACGCGAGTCCGTTAAGAGCGGAAAAACAACGCCAATTGCAGAAGCAGAAAAGCAACTGAAACAGAAATGGTCGAAATAATATTTTCTGATTTTGCGATTGAAGACATAAATAGCATCGCAGAATATATTGCATTGGATTCGCCTTTTTATGCCTCCAATTTTGTTGATGGGGTTTTCGAACGTACATATCAATTGGAAGAATTTCCTGATTCAGGAAAGATAACTCCTGAAAGTGAGAACAAAAATATCAGGGAACTGAATTATGGAAATTACAGGATAATTTATGAACTAATGAGCAAATCACAAATCGTTGTTTTAAGAGTTCTTCATGGAGCAAGAAATATTTCGAATGAAGATTTTTAAACTTAATAGAAATTGAAAAAGTCCATCGCCATACTCGGCTCCACCGGCAGCATCGGCACCCAGGCCCTGGATGTGATTGCTTCTCACCCCGAAAATTTTTCGGTGGAAGTACTTACCTCAAACAGCAACGCTGAACTCCTGATAGAACAGTCCATTAAATTTCAGCCAAATGCTGTTGTAATAGCGGATGAGAAAAAATATGAGTTTGTAAAAACTTCACTGGCGAAACATCCAATCAAAGTTTTTGCCGGTGAAGAATCTCTTTCACAGGTAATGGAGTCTGATGGAATTGACATGGTGCTCACAGCAGTTGTCGGATTCGCAGGTTTAAAACCAACCCTTGCTGCGATAAATGCCGGGAAAGAAATTGCACTGGCCAATAAAGAAACACTCGTTGTTGCAGGTGAACTTGTCACAGGACTCGCGAAAGAAAAAGCCGTGAATATCTACCCTGTCGATTCAGAACATTCAGCCATCTTTCAATGTCTTGCAGGTGAATGGAACAACCCGATTGAAAAAATTTATCTCACGGCTTCCGGCGGACCATTCAGGGGCAAAGACAAAAATTTTCTTGCTGACGTAAAAAAAGAGCAGGCACTTAAACATCCCAATTGGGATATGGGTGCAAAGATTACCATCGACTCCGCATCGATGATGAATAAAGGACTTGAGATGATCGAAGCAAAATGGCTTTTTCATCTTGCACCTGACCAGATTGACGTAATCATTCATCCCCAAAGCATCGTTCATAGCATCGTTCAATTCCAGGATGGAAGCATGAAAGCACAGATGGGTTTGCCTGACATGAAACTTCCGATTCAATATGCCTTGGGATATCCACAGAGGATGCAATCATCCTTTCCGCGTTTTGATTTCGCAAACTATGCTTCGTTGACTTTTGAAAAACCTGATCCAGATACATTCCGGAATCTCGCAATTGCGATTGAAGCACTGAAGAAAGGCGGCAATCTACCTTGCATATTAAATGCAGCAAATGAAATTGCAGTAGCTGCATTCTTAAAAGATCAAATTGGCTTCCTCAATATGAGTGATCTCATTGAAGATTGCATGGCGGAAATAAAGTTTATTACACATCCTTCCCTCGAAGATTACTTAAACACCGACCGGGAAACGAGAATAAAAGCGAATGAGTGGATTGAAAAAAGGCTAACCGTTACCAGGAATTAAAGATGAAAGAATTGATCAAAGACACGATACGCAAAAGTCTGAACGCGCTTCACCTGGATCTTACAAAGAATCTAAAGTACGATCGCCTCACAAAAGATGTCATCGCAAAATCGTTGAATGAAAATTCAAATGCCATTGATGTCGGTTGTCACAAAGGCGAAATCCTGGATCTTATTCTGAAACATGCGCCAGCCGGAAAACATTTTGCCTTCGAGCCGATTCCGGATTTTTACAATGCCCTCAAAATAAAATACGCAAAACAATGCGAAGTTTTTCCTTTTGCTTTAAGCGATCAGCCTGGAGAAACCACCTTCAATTACGTGAAAAATGCGCCTGCTTTCAGCGGTATCAAAAAAAGAAAATATGATGTACAGGATCCGGACGTGCAGATGCTCGATGTAAAAGTTGAAACGCTGGATCATATTATTCCTTCCAATATCAAAATTGACTTCATCAAAATTGATGTTGAAGGCGGAGAATTCGGAGTGCTGAAAGGCGCAAAAAATTTGTTGCAAAGGTGTAAGCCCCTCCTTGTTTTTGAATGTGGACTCGGAGCAAGCGAATTTTACGGCACAAAACCCGAAGATCTTTTCCACTACCTCGATCGCGATTGTGGCTACCGGATTTTTTCCCTGCAAAACTGGCTTTTGAAAAAATCTCCTTTTACCGAAGAACAGTTTATTGATTGCTTTAATAAGAATTCCGAGTATTATTTCGTTGCCAAAAATGGATAACGTACACCAGGTAACAGTGAAGTGTAAACGATTAACGGATAACAGTTAACGGATAACTTCCCTATCTTTGCGCCCCAAATAAATAAACTGAATGAATGGATTAGTCATGGCGGCCCAATTAATTTTCGGGCTCGCTATTTTAGTAACACTGCATGAACTTGGACATTTTCTTGCCGCACGTGCTTTCGGTATTCGGGTAGAAAAATTTTTCCTGTTTTTTGATGCATGGGGATTTAAGTTTTTCTCTTTCAAAAGAGGAGATACAGAATATGGCCTGGGCTGGCTTCCCCTCGGCGGCTACGTAAAAATTGCCGGGATGATCGATGAAAGCATGGACAAAGAAGCCCTGAAACAACCGGCCCAACCATGGGAATTCCGCAGCAAACCTGCATGGCAAAGGCTGATTGTAATGATCGGAGGTGTTACTATGAATGTCCTCCTCGGTATCTTTATTTATACTGCAATCCTGCTTCATTACGACAAAACTTACCTGGCTAATAAAGATGTAAATGACGGAATCTATGCTTTCGAACTCGGTGAACAAATCGGTTTGAAAACGGGTGATAAAATTACAGCCATCAATGGCAAACCTTTCGAAAGATTCGAAGAGCTCCTTTCTTCAAAAGTTATTTTTGGATGCGACCTCACGGTAGATCGCGGCGGACAAACGGTTCATGTAATTGTACCTGAGGATTTTTATTTTGACGTCACAAAAACCGGGAAGGGATTTTTTATTAGCACTTATAGAACTACTATATTAGTTGACAGCGTTATACCCGGAAAACCTGCTGATGCTGCTGGATTAAAGAAGGGTGACCTGGTTGTGGCATTTAACGGGAAGCGCACTGCTTCGTCTGACGGAGCAAAAAAAATCATCAAGGAAAATATCAATAAACCCGTTAATTTAATGGTGATCCGGGAAAATGATACACTCCAGATACAACCGCTCATTAGCGATTCCGGGACCATCGGCGTGGTTTTCAAAGGAGATATTGGCAAATATCCCATGACTTCCTACACTTTTGGTTCAGCTTTGTCAATAGGAACTGCAGATGCGGTTGAAGCAATTATCGGAAACATCAAAGGACTGAAACAGATCTTTGTCGGAAAAGCAAAAGCCAGCGATTCACTGCAAGGTCCCATCGGTATTGCAACCATTTATGGCGGAGAATGGGATTGGCATTGGTTCTGGAAAATTACCGGCCTGCTGAGTATGATTCTTGCATTCATGAATATCCTGCCAATACCTGCACTGGATGGAGGTCACGTTGTTTTCCTGCTTATCGAAGCAATCACAAAAAGAAAGTTCTCCGATAAGTTTATGGAACGTGCCCAGGTTACGGGCATGGTCATACTTTTAGCATTGATGGCTTTCACCATCGGCAATGACATCTGGAAACATGTGATTAATTAAGGCGCATTTCGAAAAATAGCTCGTACTACTTCACACTCTTGAATCCGCATTTTTAACATCACTGCTTTATGAAGTAGCATAGTTTGTTTTGTTCATAAGAAAGGAGTGTATTCTTGACCTTCCTGCTTTGTCTCAACTGCGCAAAAACCACCTTCTATCACCTAAAGGCATGTTCCCGAAGAATTAAGATGCGCAAAAAAATCTTTGTGAGTCAAAAAGTGAAATAACACAATTGGAAAGGGAGAAGATATTTACAATGTAAATTGCCAAATGCAGCTGGTCAACTACGAAGCCGCCCAATTTCTGCGAAGCAGAAACAGAGCGTTACCCAGCAATAGCGGAAAAAAAAATGATGCTCTAAAGAAACAGATCGATTTTAGTTCCAATTACTCCATAATTGCAAATGCCAGAATTTTTTTTCGCGGTTTCTATTGCGTTGATAAACGCGATAGAAAATTGCCTTGGTAACGCTGATTTCTTTGGTTACTTTCTTATAAAAGAAAGTGACAAGAAAAAATTACTTTGTAACGTTTGAATTTTTCCTTCCCTCCAACCGACTCAAAAGCCCGCCATTTTTCGCCCCACTTCTAAAAAAAGCGGCAATCAAAAATTAGTAAAATATCACTATTTAGATTCAATGGTGCAATCAATTGGAAAGGGAGAAGATATTTACAATGTAAATTGCAAAATGCAGCTGGTCAACTACGAAGCCGCCCAATT
>JBDTTM010000053.1:0-14898 GCA_039930605.1 Bacteroidota bacterium | reverse complement strand
ACTAAAGTAGTTCATTTTGCTAAAATGATTTCTTTCTTTGCATTTTGTATTACAAATTGAATATTCAATCAGGAAATCACTTCTAAATGAACAGGATCACAAAACTTTTCGGAATAGAATACCCCATTATCCAGGCAGGAATGATCTGGTGCAGCGGTTGGGAGCTGGCAAGTGCTGTAAGTAACGCAGGGGGGCTTGGATTAATCGGGTCTGCATCGATGTATCCTGACATTCTGAGAGACCATATCAGGAAGTGCAGGTCCGCGACTTCAAAACCGTTTGGAGTAAATGTAGCGCTGCTCTATCCAGATGTAGACAAGCACATGCAGATCATTATTGATGAAGGAGTGAAGATTGTATTTACTTCGGCAGGGAATCCGAAAACGTGGACTTCGTTTCTAAAGGAAAAAGGAATCACTGTAGTTCATGTTATTGCCAATTCAAAATTTGCGAAGAAGTCCGAGGAAGCTGGGGTGGATGCCATGGTTGCTGAAGGTTTTGAAGCCGGTGGACACAATGGAAGGGAAGAAACAACATCCATGTGTTTAATTCCGATTATCAGGGAAACGACCAAACTGCCACTCATTGCGGCAGGAGGAATTGCGAATGGAACAACCATGCTTGCTGCATTTGCATTGGGCGCTGAAGGCGTGCAAATGGGAACACGGTTTGTAGCGACGCCTGAATCGTCAGGGCATCAGAATTTTAAGAACAGGTTGTTGGCAACGCAGGAAGGGGACACACATCTTACACTAAAGCAACTTACGCCAGTGCGGATGATCAAAAATAAATTTTACAAAGAAGTTGAAGCAGCAGAAATACGTGGAGCAACAGCTGACGAATTAAAAACGCTTTTAGGGAGAGCACGTGCGAAAAGAGGAATGTTTGAAGGAGATCTGGAAGAAGGTGAGCTGGAGGTAGGACAGATAGCGGCTTTCATTCGTGAAATAAAACCTGCGGGCGAAGTGGTTCTAGATGTGTGGAAAGAATTTCTGGAGGCGAAGGAGAGATTGTGTGCGATGAAATAAAAGTAAATTTGAAGATGAGTAGATTTGGAGATTTGAAAATGTGCAGATGTGCAAATGGAGCAGCCGGAATCACTGTTCAAATGAGATCATTTTAAAAAAATCAAATCCTACAAACATGAAGAGATATTTATTGTTATTGCTTTTAATAATAAATTTTTTTGCAAAAGCACAGATTACTTTTTAGAAAATTTTTGGAGGGGCAATAGGAAATTATGTTGTACAAACTTCGGATAATGGATTCATTATTGTCGGTTCTGCCGCTGGCTTGGGAGGTGAAGATCGGGATGTCTACTTAATTAAAACAGATCAATCTGGGCAATCGAATTGGACAAAAACGACGGTTGACAGCCGAATGTTTCCAGCAGGAATTTACTTTGCAAACGTGATTACCGAAAATGGCAATTCAACACAAAAAATAATCGTGCAGCATTAACCATTATTTTCCTTACATTGCATCATCAATTTAAAACTAAAAAAAAATGAAGAAGACATTCGCAATTATTACACTCATTTCAGCTTTTGCAATAACCAGTGCTACAAGTCAGACACCCGTAACTGCGCAAGCGCAATGGGCTGAGAAAAATGAATTTCATAAAGTGATGGCACAAACGTTTCATCCTTCTGAGGAAGGAAACTTTGAGCCGATTCGCAGCCGTATAGGTGAGATGTATGACAAGGCATTGGCATGGTCTAATTCTACACCTCCAAAAGAATTTGACAAGCCGGAAGTGAAATCTACGTTGAAGGAAATGACAGGAGAAATTATTGCTATCAAAGCTATGATTGAAAACAAAGCCACCAACGAAGAATTAAAACCAAAGATGGAAGCATTGCATGAGACCTTTCATAAAATTATAGGGATGTGTTCAAAAGAAGAAAATGCCGAAGAGGGGCATGAAGGTCACAATCATGGAGAACAGGCAGCACCTGTTAAGGAGCACAAAGAATAAGATACCTGATTTGGAATAATTCAGAACCCCGTTTCGCCCAGGCGTGACGGGGTTTTTTCATAAAAGAAAGGCGTAAGACGATCACTGGCGTTTACTTAACCCTTAAACTAACAAGTTATAAATATCATTCCTCCTCTACGAAAAAGTCTCAGAATCTATAAGAAAATTTAGACACTTTTTTCATTGCTTCAAAGAAAGCACTTGTTGATGAATAAAGCATAAGTTGGTATTGCCCTTCGCAAAACAATTAACTTCGCACACTGTTAAATAATTCCTTCTTACAATTCATTCAACAGTCTCAAAACCAGATTATTTTGATTCACTTTAATAAAACCAAATTATCCAACGGACTTACTGTTATCGTCCATGAAGATAATTCCACCCCACTTGCTACCATCAATATTCTTTATAAAGTAGGGGCCCGGGATGAAGATCCTAATAAAACAGGGTTTGCACATTTATTTGAGCACCTTATGTTCGGGGGTAGTGTCAATATCCCGGAGTACGATAGTCCGCTTCAGTTAGCAGGTGGTGACAACAATGCATTTACGAATAACGATGTCACCAATTATTACCTGACACTTCCGGCGAATAATCTATCCACGGGTTTCTGGCTGGAAAGTGACAGGATGCTATCCCTGGCATTTTCTCCGAAGAGCCTTGACGTACAGCGCCAGGTTGTAATTGAAGAGTTCAAGCAACGCTACCTGAATCAACCTTATGGTGATGTAGGTTTGCTGCTTCGGCCCCTTGCCTATAAGGTACATCCTTATCAATGGTCAACAATAGGCAAAGAAATTTCACACATTGAAAATGCTTCTCTTGAAGATGTGAAGAATTTTTTCTTCCGGTATTATTGCCCCGATAACGCCATTATGTGTGTAGCCGGAAATGTAAAAAGCGATGTCGTATTCAAGATGGCAGAAGAATGGTTTGGTGCCATTAAACGCAGCTTCAAAGATGACAGGAAATACGCAGTTGAGCCAAAGCAAACTGAAAAACGTGAACTCACCGTAGAACGGAATATTCCTTTTGATTCGCTGTACCGGTCCTATCATTGTTCTTCCCGTTTTGATAAGGAATATTACGCTGAAGATTTAATGACTGATGTTTTGTCTGCAGGAAAATCATCTCGCCTTTATAATTCACTTGTAAAAGATAAAAAACTCTTTAGCGAGATTCATTGTTATGGTTCCGGAAGTTTTGACAAGGGTTCTATCATTGCAGAAGGTAAATTGGTGAAGGGTGTATTGATGAAGGATGCAGAAGATGGGTTAGATATGGAATTAAAAAAAATAATGTCTGAGCCCGTAACGGAAGAAGAACTTATAAAAGTTAAAAACAAGATAGAGAGTACAATGGTTTTTTCAGAAATCGATCTTTCCGGTCGCGCATTGAACCTGGCATTCGCAGAGTACATGGGAGATGCAAACCTTGTGAATACCGAGGTAGAACGATATCGCGAAGTCATGGCATCGGACATCACTGCGCGTGCGCAGGAAATATTCCTGGAAACAAACTGTTCTACTCTTCATTATCTTTCAAAGAAATAAAAAAAATATGTCAAAGGAAATATTATCGCGATCCAATCCGCCCTCCCTTCAGCAAATTGAAGACTTCTCCTTTCAGCACGTGGAGAAGAGAAAACTGGATAACGGAATACCGGTTTTCATTATGAATGCAGGAGTACAGGATGTTTTAAAAGCGGAACTTATTTTCACCAATCCTGCTTTTAATCCTGCGCAGCCTTTGTTGCACAGTGCAGTGAACAGGTTAATGAGTGAAGGAACTTCCAGTCACAATGCACAGCAACTTGCTGAAATGGTTGACTATTACGGTGCTTACTATGAAACGGAACAATCCACGGATTATTGTTCTGTGGTACTTCATACATTGTCAAAACATTTTGGCAGCACCCTGCCGGTCATTCATGAGATAATTACCGATGCTGCATTCCCTGAAAAAGAGCTTGCTGTATATAAGCAGAATAACAAGCAGCGGCTTACAGTGGAAAATGAAAAAGTAGCTTCTGTTGCGCGGAGGAAATTTTCTGAAATTATTTTCGGGCCGGAACACGGCTACGGCTACTATACAAAGCCGGAGGATTATGATAAACTTTCTCAAACTGCGTTGCAGAATTTTTATAGATCACATTATGTAAGTAATCATTGTACGATCGTCATTTCCGGCAAAGTAAATGAGGATACATTCAAGGAGGTAAATAATATTTTAGGCAGGCCCGATTGGTCAAAAGGTAATGGTGAGCTAACTCCTGTTACGCCGTTCAATTCTTCTTCGAAGAAAATTAACTATGTTGAAAAAGAGGGAGCCATTCAATCTGCCATCCGGATTGGTAAATCCATGTTCGGCAAAACACATCCGGACTATGCAGGAATGCAGGTGTTGAATACGCTGCTAGGCGGATATTTTGGATCCCGGCTGATGAAAAATATCAGGGAAGATAAAGGATATACCTATGGGATTGGATCGGCTGTTGTGTCCATGATGCAGGGCGGTTACTTTTTCATTGCGTCTGAAGTGGGTTCAGATGTTTGTGTGTCGGCACTCGACGAAATTTATAAGGAGATTGAAATACTGAAATCAGAACCTGTGCCCGCTGAAGAATTGCAGATGGTAAAAAATTATATGCTCGGATCGTTTTTAAAAAGTATAGACGGGGCTTTTAATCTCGCTGATCGTTGGAAAGGGATTATGTTTTACAACCTGGGCTATGATTATTATGACCATTTCATCTATACCGTGAAAACAGTATCTTCAGGTGAAATCATGCGGCTCGCACAGAAATATTTGCAGCGGGACTCGTTTTATGAGCTGGTCGTTGGGAAAAAGTAATTATCCCCATATCAAGCCCATTCTCCATTTGCTTAAATATTTGTCCCTCTATAGCCGTTAAGCTATTTTTGTAATAGATGAGACGTTTTATTAGTTGTTTTCTGCTTTTTTTGCCCTTTTATGCATTCAGCGCGCTTCAAATGAAGTGCATTTCAGTCGGGACTGCGGGTGACGCAACTATTTCCTGGTTGAATACCGGAACTTCAGCCCTGTTCAGGTCATACCACGTTTATCATTCCGTAAATAGCACAGGACCTTTTACATTGGTTGATAGTGTGAATGCCTATGCCAATCAGTCTTACACGCACGGAGGTGCGAATGCCAATTCAGTCAATGCATATTATTTTGTTGAATTGAACAATATAAATGGTATTACTGATTTGAGCGATACGATCAGGGCTATTCGTCTGAATGTAATAGATCCGGGCGATGGGTTCGCGTCATTACTCTGGAATAATTCCCATTCCCCGGCCATTTCATCCAACTCGATTTACCAATTGATTTACAGGGAATATCCTGCTGGTGTTTTTACACTTATTGATTCAGTTGATGAATCTGTTTCTTCATTGAATTATTTAGATGAAATTTCAATTTGCGGTGATACAGTAAAATACAGGATTGAAGTGAGTGATGCTTCTGGATGCAAATCAGTTTCTTCAGTAGATGGAGATTTTTTTACTGACCGTATTGCGCCTGATGCTCCGGCAATTGATTCTGTAAGTGTTGACGCTTCCGGTTTTGCTGTAATCGGTTGGTCGCAAAGTTCATCTAATGATACCTATTCATATGTTATTTATCAAACTGATGGAACAAGTGATATACCGATAGATACAGTGTATGGAATTGGCACTACTTTTTACCAGTCATTGCTTGATGCAACTTCCGGTTCGAAGGCTTTCAGGATAGTCGCTGTCGATTCCTGTGGGAATCCGTGTGGTGCTGATCCGTTTCAGCAATCAATTTTTTTGCAAGGTGTGATTGACAGGTGTTCCGGATCCATTCAGCTATCATGGAATGAATACGTGCATACACCATCCGCTCCCTTGTATAAAATTCTCGTGAGTGAAAATGGGGGAGGAGATGTTGTTGCAGGACTGACGGCTTCCAACAGTATTACGGTTGATCAGCTAAAGACTGATAGTACATATTGTTTTAAAGTGTTGGCTGAACTCAATGGGGGTGTGTTTACATCTACTTCCAATCCTGTTTGTGTAACACCTGATCTTCCCGTTGCTCCACAATATTCTTACATCAGATCTGTTTCAGTTTTTCCCAATGATGTAGTTTCGATAACGGCTTACGTGGATACACTTGCTGATGTTAAGGAATATCATCTGCAGCGTTCCAATACAGAAACAGGAAATTTTGCTACTGTTCAATCGCAGTCATTTTCCAATTTATCGATCATCAGGTTTAATGATGAAGTATCCACAGACAAGGTGCGGTACTACCGTATTGCTTCCATTGACAGTTGCGGGAATGACGCTTTGCCTTCACAGGTTTGCAGAACCATTGTTGCTGATTCTCTTTCTGCTGATAATTTCCAAAATATTTTTTCATGGAACAGCTACCAAATGTGGCCGGGCGGTATTGCGCTGTATCTCATTTACAGGAGCGTTGATGGGATTTATGATCCGTCTCCTTTTGCTGTTGTGCAATCCACGGACAGTAATTTTATTGATGACGTGCGCGACCTGATTGCATCGCAGGGAAATTTTTGTTACTACCTGGTTGCCTATGAAGCACCCGGAAATCCGTATGGATTTTCAGATTCTGCAAGATCGAATGAAATCTGCTTCCGCCAAAAATCAGGGGTATTTATTCCAAATGCTTTTCGTCCAGAAGGAGTGAACGGCGTATTTAATCCTGCTGAATTTTTTATCGGGTTAGATGGATACTCATTGGAAATATTCGATCGTTTCGGTGAACAGATTTTTGAAACAGGCAATCCTGCAATTGGATGGAATGGCACAACTAAAGACCATCGTTGTGAAATGGGCGTTTACGTATATCATTTTAAAGCGAAGGATGAAAAAGGTATTGCAATTGAAAAAATCGGCCGGGTAACCTTGATAAGATAATAACCGGGTGATTTTTTGTTTCACATTTCCCTTTACATTTATTCCCATATTATGATGAACCCCGGAAATGTTTTGCTCACATTGAATGCGGCCATTCAAGCCGGCAATGCAATTCTTGAAGTTTATAAATCGTCTTTTACAGTTGAACATAAGGAAGACAAAAGTCCGTTGACACAGGCAGATAAGAATGCCAATGCGATTATTGTGCAAATGTTATCCGGTACGCGAATTCCGATTTTGAGTGAGGAAGGAAAAATAATTTCCTTTGAAGAAAGAAAAACCTGGCGTGAGTTGTGGGTAGTCGATCCACTTGACGGCACGAAGGAATTTATTAAACGGAATGGGGAGTTTACAGTAAATATTGCACTCGTTGAAAACGGAGTTTCCGTTTTTGGAGTAATCTACCAGCCTGTTGATGATATCTTGTTTTATGGTGAAGAGGGAAAAGGTGCATTCAAAATTACAGCTGCTTCAACAATAACGCCCGAAGAGCTAACCGGAAAATCCGTTTTACTGGGAAATGAGGCACTTCCTAAGGCATTTACAATTGTTGCAAGCCGCTCACATCTTTCTCCTGAAACTTCCGCATACATAGAAAAAGCCAGACTTGAACACAAAGATGTTGAATGTATTTCCTCCGGAAGTTCATTGAAGCTGTGCATGATTGCTGAGCGGAAAGCGCATGTGTATCCTCGATTTGCGCCAACGATGGAATGGGATACAGCTGCAGGTCATGCCATCTTAAAGGGAGCGGGTAAAAATGTTTATTCGGCGTCTACAGGTGAAGAAATCCATTATAACAAACCTGATCTGAGGAATGATTGGTTTATTGCGAAATAGTTTCAAAGAGTGGAGGGTGAGGTTCCGCAAGGATGAACCATTCCGCCATTTAGTGCGCGCAAGTTTTTTTTCACTTATAATCCGTATTGTTGGTTTAGCGACCGGTTTTTTTGTCACCGTAATTACTTCCAGGTTTTATGGAGCAGATGCACTTGGAATTGTATCGATCTGCATTGCGATTTTAAGTTTTGCATCGGTAATCGGGAAACTGGGAATGGACGTTGCACTCATGCGATATATCGCTGAATTATTTTCCTTGCAAAACTATGCAGCGATCAAGCATATTTACCTGAAGTCATTCAGGTTTATTATTCCTGTCTGTCTTGTTATTACAATGATTCTCTTTTTTTTATCCCCTGTAATTGCAACAAATGTTTTTCACAAGCCGCATCTTTCCGGGCTCCTGAAAATTAATTCACTTTTTGTAATTCCACTGGTAATTCTCCTCGTGAATGGTGAATCTATCAGGGGATTGCACAGAATCCGTGCTTATACATTTCTGCAGACTTCTGCTGTATCTATCCTGGCAACAATTCTTTTGCTGGTCATGTTGCTTTTCACAAACCAAAAATTTATTCCTGTTTCCATCCAGTTCGTTTCCATTACGCTGGCAGCTTTTCTCAGCAGCATTTTATTTATCAGGTTTAGCAAAATGAATCAGCATCTAAGTACCGGTGTCATTGATTCTCGGAAACTGATCCGGACAACTTCCCCGATGTTTATCACCACGCTCATGCAGCTGGTAATGACCTGGGGCGGAACCTTGATCATGGCTTCTTATTACCCGGAGTCAGAGGTGGGAATTTACAATGCAATTGTTCGCATATCAACATTTACAAATATTTCTATACTTGCTATTAACAGCATTGCTTCACCAAGGATTGCTGCGGCTTTTGCTTCCGGAAAAATGGAGGAAGTAAAAAAACTTTCATACGAGGCGGCTCAAATGATTTTTATTTCTTCAGTGATTGTTTTCCTTCCGTTGTTTTTATTTCCTCATTTGATTCTTTCAGTTTTTGGTAAAGACTTTACCGGGAATGAATTTTCTTTAAAACTTTTACTTGCAGGTCAGTTATTTGTATCCTTTGCAGGACTGGCTTCACAGGTCTTAAATATGGCTGATCGCGAAAAGAACCTCAGGAACAATGCAATCATCTCCGCTGTTTTTAACCTCGCGGCCTGCCTGATATTAATACCGGTTTATGGGATTACAGGTGCGTGTATTGCCCAGGTCATTGGAATGGTAGTATGGAATGTGCTTTGTATTTATAGCGTTAAGAAGCAGTTTAACTTTTTTACTTATTACTCAATCAGAAATAAGCCTTAGTCAATCAGGGCTCTTATCTTTGGCAAATGAGAGATGGACTACATCAAAATAAGACTTTTTCTCCTTTCCTGTCTTATTTTATATTATTCCTGATTTACACTTCTACGTTTAGAATTTTTGCAACACTTCCCCTGGAGACGCTTCACCAGACTCTTTCTACCTTTTCCATCATTGTATTGACGGTTTTTTATCTTTTTCACACATTCATTAACCTGAAAAATTTATACATCACAAAACTTGATGTGCTGATGTGGATGGTAGTCGTAGTTAATTTTTTTGCTGCCCACCAGGGTTTTGTTGTTTTCAAGCAACCTTATTATTTCGGAATTATGGCGCAGCGATCCGTCATTCTGTCTTTCTCCGGTATCTTGATTATTACCCTTCTTGAAAAGGGTTACATCACCATTGAACAGGTAGAGAAATCTTTCGTGGCAATTTCTCTTGTTTTGCTCGTGATCTTTTATTCATTTTTCCTTTTTGTGAATCCTGAACGTTTCGTTGACCAGGAATTTGTTGTTTATAGCCCGATCAGGGGATACCGCTACCGGTTTCAATTTGGAATTGTAATCATGTTATTGTTTTATTCCCTTTTTAAAATTTCTGAAGAAAATAAAAGACGATTTTATATTCCTGTGATCCTGATTTTGTTTTACCTGATTTTCTTTTTGCAATCCCGTACCACACTCGTTGTGATGGCTATTGTGTTGATGATATATTTTATCCGAAATTTTACACTCAGGGAGAAACTGCGCAATACCCTTATTGGAGTACCCATCTTCCTGGTTTCATTGCTTATAATGTTTTCGTTGGGCTATACTTCTCTATTTGAAAAATACCAGGTTCTGTACCAGAATGTGTTAAGCGTTTTCCTTGGTGAAACAACTGATGAGGCCTCTTCGGCAGTGCGTTTCATGGAATTCAATACAGCCCTTTCTTATATCGATAAGAATCCGATCCTGGGAAATGGTTTTATCAGCAACCAATGGAATGGAGGATGGCGCGATTTACTTGGATATTTTTACCCGGTGGATATCGGTATTTTGGGAAATATTTTTGTGTTTGGAATCCTGGGTACTTTTTTACTTTACCTCCCATTTTTGTTCTCCCTCCATATTTCGCGTGCAGTGAACTCTAAAAATGTTTTTTTCAAAACTTGCGAATACATGATTTTATTTTTCTTCCTCAGTATGTTTTTCACCGCTGTCAATATCAGGGATACAAGCAGTATTATGTTTATCGTATGTTTACTTTACTATTTTCGCTATTATTATTTTAAAGATTCAGTCAAACCAACCCAGATAACTTAGACAATGCGAAGGCCGGATTTTTTGGTAGTTGGTGCCGCCCGTTCGGGGACTACAACGTTGCATTCATACCTGCGGCAGCACCCGGAAATATTTCTCCCCAAAATTAAGGAGCCTTGCTTTTTTGTGTTTGAAGGTGATGGAGAAAAATATGTGAAAGGGAAATTTGCATTTGCCACCAGGAATTTTGAAGATTACAAACTTCTTTTCAGCAGGGCAGAATTGAGCCAGAAAATAGGAGAAATGAGTACGCCGTATTTATATAAATATGAAAAAACCATATCAACATTCAAAAAATATTTCCCTGATTTTGCAGAAACAAAAATTGTAATCCTGCTTCGCAATCCTGTTGAACGTGCTTTCTCTCAATATAAATGGAGGGTTCGGGATGGTCGCGAGTTATTGAGTTTTGAGGAGGCTGTTGAAGCGGAGGCTGAACGTATGAAGGGAAACTACAGTTTTGATTATTTCTATGTTGACCGGGGATATTATTTTAAGCAGGTAAAATCTTACCTGGAGAATTTTAAACACGTGAAGATTATTCTCTTCGAAGATTTCTATGAAAGGCCTGATATAGAACTTCAGGCACTCTGCAATTTTATTGGGATAGACGATAGTTTTAAATTTTCGCGCCCTGAGAAACAAAATGAATCTTCTGTTCCGAAGTCAAAAACGCTCGGCAGGTTGGTGACTTCTGAAAGCCGTCTCAAATTCATATTGTGGTATTCAATCCCTGATGTAATGCGCAAAAAAATCAGAAATTTATTTTCGGAAATGAATGAAAGAAAAGGTGCGAGGTTGGAAATGGATACTGCTATTCGGGGTAAATTAACTCAAGGTTACCACGAAGATATTTTGGCATTGGAAAAATTAATTAGCCGGGATTTGTCCGGCTGGCTGAAATAGGTATGAACAGAACAGAAGTAGCAATTGTTGATCACGTGGGATTAAAGGCCGGGATGGAATGTTATGACCTGGAATTATATGCAGCTTTAAAAAAGAAAGGTTGCCTGCCAACAGTTTATTCCAATTTTCCGAGTCCTGAAGAAAATATTATTACAGCTTTCAGTTTTCGTGTGAAGGAAAATATAGTTTCATTTATCTTGATGCTATGGACCTATAACAAAGTGGCTAATAAGATTAAAAGGAATGGTATTAGAAATTGCATTCTGCATGGATTCAGATTTGGCTTTTGGGAATGGATGATCATCCAAAAGATGAAAAGATCAGGAGCTAAGTTGTTTCTTATTGTACATGATCCTGGCAGCCTAGTGGGAATTAGCGCCAATGACAAATGGAAGTCGCGGATATTTGAATTGTGCGAAAATATAATTGTACACAATAGGTACAGCTATGAGCACCTCGTAGAAAAGTTAACCGAAGGCATGAAGAAGAAGCTTTTAATCATACCACATGGAAATTTTATTAATTCGACGGTAAAGCATTCAGATTCTGCGGCTTTTATCCGCGAACATCATTTGACCAGGGACAAGAAGTATCTTTTGTTTTTCGGACAGATAAAAGAAACAAAAGGCCTTGATTTATTGCTTGAAGCTATCGCTGGTATTGATCCGACTGTTGAATTAATCATTGCCGGAAGAATGCGAAGACATTCTTTTGATAAATACCGGGAATTGATATACAAGCTTAAGTTGAAAAGCAGGGTAAAGTTATTTATAGAATATATTTCCCCGGAAATGAGAAATGAGTTATTTAACCTGGCAGATGCTGTGGTAATACCTTATAGAAAGGTGTATCAAAGCGGGGTACTGCTCATGGCTATGAGTTATGGTAAAACTGTTATTGCTTCTGAATTGCCACCGAACAAAGAAATTATTTCTGATGGTGTGAATGGATTCCTATTTGAAAGTGAAAATACCAAAGCACTTGAAAGGGTGATTAGGGAAGTCATGGAAAATAATGAAAACAGGGAGATCGTTGGAAAGAATGGTTTTCAATACGTGAAACAAAACCTGGACTGGAGCAATATAGCAGGCGAATGGATTAAACATATTGAAAAATGAAGATCGTAATTGTTGGGTCGCGGGGAATTCCTGCTGCATACGGAGGCTTTGAGACTTTTGCTGAAGAGATTGCAACCAGGCTTCAGATGGCCGGGATCCATGTCACGGTAGTCTGCCAGGATTCAATTGAGAATCCACTTCAATACAAGAATGTTAACTTGCTTTATTCCCTTTATTCAAAAGCAAAACAACCGGTTAAATTTTATTTTAATTCCCTGAAGATTGGAATTGGAAATGCAGATTTAGTTATCGTATGCGGAGTAGGGGGTGCAGTTTTTTACCCGATGCTGAAACGAAAGAATACGTTTTTGATTACCCATGTTGATGGAAGAGAAGAATTGCGTGGTAAATATTCTGCGTTGAAAAAGTTGTATGTGCGAATGGCGCAATTCTGTACAGCGAAATTCTCTGATCATATTATTGCTGATGGATTTGCTGTTCGCAGGCATTGGATCGAAAAGTTTAATCTCTCCGAAAATAAAATTTCGGCTATAGAATTTGGCGCAGAGATCATTTCTGGCCGGGGTCAACTGGATACTTTGAATGTGAATCTTGAGCCGGATGGCTACTACCTGGTCGTATGCAGGATGGTTCCTGAGAATAACCTTGAAATGATTTTGGAGGGTTTTTTAAAATCCGGAAGCCGGAAAAAATTGGCTCTCGTTGGTGATACTGATGGTACTTATGGTATATCATTGAAGGGTTATGCTTCAGCACAAATTATTTTTTTGGAAGGAATTTATGACAAACCACTGTTGCATTCCGTCCGTGCCAATTGCTTCGCTTATATCCATGGCCATTCTGTAGGTGGCACCAATCCATCATTGCTTGAAGCAATGGCTGCTGGAAATATTTGTATTTGCCACGACAATGAGTTTAACCATGAAACTACTGAAAGTAAAATGTGCTATTTTAAAAATATCGCGGAATTGGCTGAACAGATCCTGCATATTGAACAGCTGAATTCGCAGGAAAGAAATGCATTCGCTGGAGTTGGCAGAAAAAGAATAGCGGATTATTACAACTGGGAACGGATTACAGATCAATACCTCAGGCTTTTTAATATTGTCACAAAGAAATGAAACCGGCATTTCACTTTGAAACAAACAAAACGCCTGATACAAAAGAACTGGCTGTTTTTCTTAATGAGGAATACGCTTCAGGAGAGATTGCGGACGAACGGTTTTTGCAGTGGGAATACAAAGACAATCCTTTTGGGAATGCAGTGGTTACGCTTGCGAAAGACCGGCAACATACGCTTGCTTCGCAGTATGCCGTTATACCATTAGAGGTTGTTGTGAATGGAAAAATTCTGAAAGGATCTCTTTCCCTGAATACATTGACTGCTGAAAAGTTCAGGGGAATGGGTTTGTTTACAGGAGCCGCGGAAGAAAATTATAGCCGTTGCACTAAAGAAGAAATCTTGTTTACCATTGGAGTTCCGAATAGAAATTCTTTCCCTGGTTTCAAAAACAAACTGCGATTTGCCAATCCTGGTAACCTTAACTTTTTAATTAAGCCACTTCATCCTATTCGGATGATTAAATCTTTCCTCATAAAAAATGGTGAAAAAAAAGGAGAAGAGTTGAGGGTTATTATTAACGAATCAGGTATGGTTAAGAAATCCATTTCTTTTTTTAACCCGGTTGCTGATGCCGAAATTTATGAATCTTTCTGGACTGGGTGGAAGAAAAAAAATAGTATAGCCATTAACCGCACCGTAGATTACATGTCATGGAGATATTTCAAAAACCCAATGAGGAATTATGAAGTTTTTAAACTTGTGGAGAAAGAGAAGATGAAGGCTATTATTTCAACCCGTGCGATGAATATTTTTGGAATGAGAGCAATCGTGGTTATGGACTTATTAAGTGAAGATGTGAAGTATGCCAGTGAATTATTACAAGCTATTTCCAATGTTGCAAAAGAAAGCAACATGGATATCGTTATTGCCGCAACTGCCAACAAAAAGAGAGCTTATTCCATTTTTCGCAAATCAGGATATTGGCATGTGCCGGAGTTCCTATTACCTCAACAATTACCCTTCATCATCAGGCTTCATAAAAATTTTGAAGGGTCGGAAGTACTGTTCGATCTTGAAAACTGGCATTTCAGTTTCGGTGACTATGATATTTTTTAATGTTAAGTTTGAATCAATTATTTTTCTGAATGAATATCCTTTCCATTGACCTTGAAGACTGGTTTCACATCCTTGCACATGAGGAGACGGCCCAGCCACATCAATGGGAAAAATTTGAATCAAGAGTTGAGAGAAATACAGAATGGATTCTTGAACAGTTGTCCATTGCTGATCAACGGGCTACATTTTTTTGCCTGGGATGGATTGCAAAACGAAATAGAAACCTGATTAGGCGAATTGTTGATTCAGGTCATGAAGTTGCCTGTCATTCAATGAATCACCGGCTTGTGTATAAGCAAACGCCGGCAGAATTTAAGGAAGACCTTTCTGCTTGTATCCGCTTACTGGAAG
>JBDTTM010000052.1:0-14936 GCA_039930605.1 Bacteroidota bacterium | reverse complement strand
AACTTTCCTGGTCGAATTTTAATTTTTCTTTTTCGTCTCCTTCAAAAACGGTGACGTATAACCTGTCCTTGGGAAGTTTGTAAACCACAGTGAGTAATTCCCAGCTCCATGCAATGGCATCTTTTTTAAAATAGTCACCAAAGCTCCAGTTGCCGAGCATCTCAAACATGGTATGGTGATAGGTATCAATACCAACCTCCTCCAGGTCATTGTGCTTGCCGCTTACACGCAGACATTTTTGTGTGTCGGCAACACGTGGAAATTTAATGGGTTGGTTTCCGAGGAAAATATCTTTGAACGGAGCCATGCCGCTGTTGATGAACATCAACGTGGGATCATTCTTCACAACCATTGGTGCTGAGGGAACAATCTGGTGCCCTTTGCTCTGGAAGAATTCTAAAAATGTCTTTCTAATCTCTATAGAAGTCATACTGTTATTGAAACTTTACACTCCGGGTAAATGAGTAATACCCGGCACCGGTTCATTTTTCAGTGATTAAACAGTCCATATTCCGTTCACTATTAGGAATTTCCTGTTATTTTTGTCCCGGTTGCGCGAAAGTAAATCAAAATGCCGAAAGTAAAATACTATTTCAATCCTTCGAATCTGAAGTATGAGCGGGTCAGGATTACGCTGAAGAAACGACTGCTTCGCGTGTTCGGCTTCCTGACTACGGCTATTGTATTTGCGGCTATTATCGTAGTTATCCTTTGGAATATTGTAGACTCACCAAAGGAACGGCAAATGAAACGGCAACTCGATGAAATTTCTTTGCAATATGAAATGTTGCAACAGCGTACTGAGCAGGCGGAAGCGGTATTATCTGACATCCAGGACCGTGACAACACCATTTACCGTGTCATTTTTGAAGCCGATCCGATTCCACAAACTGTGCGCGAAGCCGGATATGGAGGTGTGGATCGATACAATAACCTCAAAGATTATTACAATGCTGACCTGATCAAGGAGGTAACAATGAAGGTTGATAAGCTCAGCAAGCAGCTTTATATTCAAAGTAAATCGTTTGATGAAGTCTTTAATCTGGTGAAAAATAAATCCCAGATGCTGGCTGCGATTCCTGCCATTCAGCCCATCGCCAACAAAGACCTGAAATACATTGCCAGTGGCTTTGGCTGGAGGATCCACCCGATATATAAAACCGAGAAAATGCATTCAGGAATGGATTTCACTGCTCCTGTAGGCACGCCGATACATGCGACCGGCAACGGAACAGTGTCTAAAATTGAGTATGATGGGCGCGGATACGGGAATAACGTGATCATTAACCATGGTTGGGGTTTTGAGTCCTTGTATGGTCACATGAGTAAAATTGCCGTGCGCCCGGGACAAAAAATAAGCCGTGGAGATTTAATCGGTTATGTAGGTAGTACAGGCGCTTCTACCGGGCCACACTTACATTACGAAGTACGTAAAGGCGGCAATCCTGTAAATCCGGCCAACTTCTATTATAACGACCTCACACCTGAAGAATACGAGAAGATGATGGAACTGGCTTCCAGGCCGGGACAATCCTTTGACTAAGAAAGTAAGACTTGAAAAATTGCCACCAAGACACGAAGTCACCAAGCTTGTCTAGAAAGCAATGCCCAGAAATACACGTAAGTTTAAGATCAAGTTACCTAACAAATTTGTGTTTCTTAGTGTTTTCGCGCCTTAGTGGCTAGTCTTAAAACTTTTCTTTTTTAAGGAAGGCTTGAAAAGTAGCCACGAAGGCACCACGACACAAAGAATTTTCATACCAGAAATTTGCAGTAATAATTCAATTCGTGTTTCTCAGTGCCTTCGCGCCTTGGTGGCCAGTTTCAAAACTTTTCTTTTTAAGGAAGGCTTGAAAAGTAGCCACGAAGGCACCAGGACACAAAGAATTTTCAAACAAAGAATTTCCAGAACTGATTCAATTCGTGTTTCTTAGTGCCTTGGCGCCTTAATGGCTAGTCTTAAAACTTTTCTTATTTTTGGTTTTTAAATACCAACAACATGCCTTACAAAGAAAAAGAAATCGAAAAAATTTTTTACTCCATCGGGGAGGTTGCAAAAATGTTTGACGTGAATACTTCTCACATCCGTTTCTGGTCAAAGCAGTTTGACGTAATCAAACCAGCAACCAATAAAAAAGGCAACCGCATGTTCACGATGGTTGACATCGACAATTTCAAAGTGATCTATCACCTGGTAAAAGAAAAAGGATTTACGCTGAAAGGAGCGAAAGTGGAAATGCAGGCCATGAAAAAGAAAATGAAAATGGCTGCGCATCCGAGGATGGAAGTGATTGAATCTTCAGAAGCATACATTGGTGCAGAAGCATCAGAGCCGCAAGTGGATATCATGCCGGTTCAGAATGATTTGGTTGATAAAATTGCGCTGAAAAATTCGCTGGGGAAATTGAGGGCTTCATTGCTGCAGTTGAATAATGAGATTGAGAAGATCGAGGCCTAAATTTAATTCTGCAGGTTTTTTTTTACCAGATTTATTTATTCTATTTCTTTTTTCGGAAAAGATAGTAACTTCATCAATGAACTATCTGAAGTCGGTCATTTTTTATCTCAAGCCTACAAGAAAGTTAATCGAAAATAAATTGTAGTAATGAGCATATTGAAAAATTGACTAGATGCTTTTAAAATTAACAACGTTTTTAATATTATTGTTGCCTATTTTTTCGAATGCCCAGCAACAGTATTTTTCAAAACGTTACGACTTTAATTCTTCGCAGTACGAAAATGGGTTTAATATTCTGCCATATGATTCTGGCTACATCAGTTGGAACATGTCGTCATTGGATTCATTAAGCGGAAGATGCAAAATTGTAGTCAATTTTCTGGATTCTGTTGGCAACATTTTGCAAACAAAAGTTTTCGATCATTCTACAGGAAATAATTTTGCAGGAGGTTTTGGTACTATTTGCCAAACATACGATTCGGGTTTCGCCATGGCCGGTAGCATAGTATATCCTAATGGGAACTCAAATGCTACACTTTGGAAATTTGATCACGTAGGTGATACGCTCTGGTATAGAGAATTTGGAGATACATTGTATCAATCAGCGTTGCAATGTAAACAAACACGAGACAAAGGTTTTATAATTGCTGGAATCACTTATTCATATAGCATCTATGGAGATATTCTATTAATCAAAACGGATAGTACGGGGTTATTGCTATGGGAGAAACATTTGGGTGGTATTGATCGAGATGTCGCTTTCTCTATTGATACATGTTTTGATGGCGGTTTTATTATTGGAGGTTATACTTGGAGTTACGGTGTGAACCCCCTGACTGATTTTGCAAATGCATACCTTATTAAGACAGATAGTTTGGGAGATTTTCAGTGGCAAACGGTATTAGGAGATTCATATGATGATCGTTTTTACTTTGTGCTTCAGTGCTCTGATGGAAATTTTATTTCCTGTGGGCATTTTACCACATTTGATCCTTTTGCTCATTGTTGTCATGGTTACCAACTCCCTACCATTATCAAATTTGATAGTCTTGGAAGTATTATTTGGCAAAAAAGTTACGGACCTGCACTTGCCAACACTTTTCTATTTAAGATTAAAGAATTAAGTGATGGGAAGCTTATAGCATGCGGGGCAGTAAAAGATACTCTCTCAATGATCTTTACGAGTGACGGATTAGCAATTAAAGTTGAATCTAATGGTGATAGCTTATGGTACAGAAATTATGACTCTTTCGGGCCTGATGATTATTCTGTTTTTTATGATATTTCAAACGATTCAGATGACGGTTTAATATGTACTGGTTGGTTTTCACCTTATTCGCCGGATACAGGCACGCAAGATATTTGGGTTTTAAAATTAGATAGTAATGGTTGTGAAATTTCTAACTGCCTAACATCAGGCATTGAGCTGATTTCTCTTTCACAAAAAAGAATTCTTTATGCTTATCCTAATCCCTTCATCTCGCAAGTTACAATAGAAACAACTTTAACGGAGGACTCGAAAAGTCAGCAACTAATCATCTCTGACATTATAGGGCAAAAGCTTAAAGTATATTCCTTAAAAGCAGGACAAAATCAAGTTAACATTTCAACGGATTATTTACAAACCGGAATTTATTTCGCATCTTTGTTAAGCGAGGGTAAAGTTCTTTCTACTGTTCGCTTAATGAAGACAAATTAAGTGCATTCAAAATTATTATTTTTATTACTGCTGCTGTCTTTTGGTTCACAAGGCCAGCAGCAGTATTTTAATAAACGCCTTGATTTTAATGCCTGCAGTTATGAAAATGGCTTTGATATTCTTCCTTATGATCAAGGATATATAAGTTGTCTTAGCTCTACAATAAGTGACACTTCGAGTCAAATAAAAATACTTATTTGTTTTCTTGATTCTATCTGTAATTTGCTTCAAACTAAAACGTACTCTAATGCCAGCGGCAATATTTATGCAGGTGGACAAGGAAAAATTTGTAAAACATTAGAAAATGGATACGCTCTTGCATCATCAATTGCATATTCCCAAACAGATGCAAATGTAGTTCTTTATAAATTTAATCACTATGGTGATACTCTATGGACAAAGGAATATGGTGATACCTCTTTTCAATCAGGATGGCAGTGTAAGCAAACAAGAGATAAAGGATTTATTATAACCGGACAAACATTAACTTATAGTCCTTATGGTGACATACTTTTAATCAAAACAGATAGCAATGGTGTTAAACAATGGGAACACCATTTTGGTGGAATAGATCAGGACTTGGGATTTTCTGTTGATACTTGTTATGATGGAGGATTTATCATCGGTGGATTTACGTGGAGTTATGGACCTAATTCATTAACAGATTTTGCAAACGCCTATCTTGTAAAAACTGATAGCATGGGCAATTTCGAATGGCAGCGAGTTTTTGGAGGCAATTTTTACGATGCTTTTTGGCACGTAATTCAAACTAAAGATAGTGGAATTGTTGCAGGGGGTTACTATACAAACTATGATGCAAGCGCTCATTGCTGTGGAGGATATGGAAAACCCTATTTAGTTAAATTAGATTTAACCGGGAATTTATTATGGGAAAAAACATATGGGGACTCTGTTTTTGATACTGGGCTTGTAACAATCGACGAACTACCCAATGGCGATGTATTGGGAGGCGGCATTACTCATGACCAAAAATATAAAGGACTTTTACTAAGAGTAAATTCAGATGGAGACAGTTTGTTGTATAAAAAATACTTCGCATTAACTACAAGCAGCAGTTGTTTTTTCTATGACGTAAGTCTGGATAAAGATGATGGCTACATCTGTACAGGTTACGTAACACCGGCATTACCGGATACGGGAACGCAGGATATATGGGTTTTAAAATTAGATAGTAATGGTTGTGAAATTTCGAACTGCCTTTCTTCTGATATCGCACTTCCAGAATTCGCTGGCCCTCACATGAGTCTATATCCGAATCCTGCTTGCTCGATTGTAAGCGTGAACATACAATCGTTCGATCCCTTGCATAATCCACAGTTGAAAGTTTTTGATGTTATGGGGAAAGAGTTGATCAACCGAAATGTTGACGCCTCCGGAAAATTGATTTATCAATCCTTTTCAATCAGCAGTTTATCTTCCGGAATTTATTTTGTAAGTTTATTCGATAATGATGAATGCCTTTCTACCATCCGTTTACTAAAATACGATCAATAGGCCTTCCTATCTTTATTTTTTAAATGCGAAGAATCAATATATTATTTCTATTTCTCTTTTTTTCTTTATCTTCTTTTTCACAAAAGGAGGATAATGTATGGAGAATGGGGGGGGTTATCCGGAATTGACTTTAACAACACAGTCCCCGATACGTTTTCAGTCAATAATGTTACTCCATTAGATATTACCAATGCAAGCATTTGTGATGACTTAGGCAATTTGCTTTTTTATACAAATGGTGTCAGCATTTTTAAAAGAAATAGCGACACATTGATGAATGGTTCTGATTTGAACCCTTGCGCTTTTACTACAGGTTATTTTAATATAGGATTGCCAATACCACAGGCCGATATAATTATCAAAAGACCTAATCATAATGGTGAGTATTACATTTTCCATGAAACTTTTGATAATAATCTCGCTACACTTACTACAATTTTATATCAGACAGTTGTCGATATGTCTCTTGATAGTGGTCGAGGGGCTGTAACAAACATAAAAAACTATCAATTATATAATAATGATACAATCCATCCAGGCCTTTTATCAGCCGTTCGACATGCAAACGGAAGAGATTGGTGGTTGATAAGTAAAAAGTATTTTTCACCCTATTATCTTAAGTGGTTGATAGAACCTGACACAATTTTAGGTCCATTTGTTCAGACAAATCAACCCGCTTTTACTGGAGGATTGGGTTTTGGTCAATCTTGTTTCTCTCCCGATGGAGATAAATATGCAATAATTAATAACTATAAATCTTTTTACGTTTATGATTTCGATAGATGTAATGGCGATCTCAGTTATTTATATGGCTCATTTCTAAATGACTCTTCGAATTGGGGGAATGGTTGTGCATTTTCTCCCTCTGGAAGGTTTTTATACGTAGCAACTCAATTCATTATTTATCAATATGACTTATGGGCAGGAAATATCGCAAACTCAAAAACAATAGTTGCGGTTTATGATGGTTTTGCGTGTCCACAACCAGTGGGCTTCACACATTTTAATATGATGCGACTTGGTCCTGACGGTAAAATTTATGTGTGTACAGACAATGGCACATATGTATTACATGTCATAGAGAATCCAGATTCGCTGGGGACATTGTGTAATGTTCAACAACACTCCTTTTATCTGTCTCCAGCTATTGGATCCTGTCTTTCTTTACCTAATATCGCTGATTACAGACTTGGTGCTTTGGACAGCAGCTCATGCGATACCATTGTTTCAATTAAAGACGAAGGAAGTAAAAAAAATAAATTATTTGAGATTTTTCCAAACCCCACCACCGGTTGGATTACATTGCAATTCTTTAGTAAGTTACAATGCTCATATACTATTTCTTTAAGCGATGTTACGGGACAAAGTGTTTATGAATTAAAAGATAAATCATTAGTAGGTAATAATAATAAGCACATTAATCTAAGTGGTTTCAGCAAGGGGATTTATTTTTTTCAAATGCGATCTGAAAGCATAAATCAAACCATTCGAATTTACATCGAGTAAATAATAGACTTGCTGCGAAATAAAAAAAATGTCCTTGTTAGCTTGGTTCCATCAATCGGGGACGAGATAATTTTAAAAAATAATTCTAAAATGATTTGGAGAAGATTGTAGTGCTGAAGAAAAAATTTATACTGAAAATATTTCGTGTCCGTACTTAATTTCAAGTGCGGGCATTTTTTTTACTGCACCACAAACTTCGCTTCTTTGCTCCCATGCTCCGTCTTAATGATGCAAGTATAAAGTCCCGCTGCAAAAGAAGAAGTGGAAACGGGAATGTGCACCAACTCCGATTTTTTTCCAGTGAAAGAAAAGTGTTTCACCAACAATCCCATCGCATTAAAAATATCTACTGAAGATTGCCCGGCTTCATTCAGAATGAAATCAACATAAGCGGTATGTGAAACAGGATTCGGATAAACATTCAAACCAAGAATAGTATTGGATAAGGGAAGATCTTTCACACCATCCGGCGTAACATCAATCCATACTTCATAGACAGCTGAACTGGGACGACTCATGCCTTCAGGATCCAGGTCTGCAATGTTTGGAAAGTCACTTAAGATCCCACTCACAATCCATCCAACACGCGTATTCCCAGACAATGAATTCAAATCTACAATCTCCTTATGCCGGATAAAAATATTGCTGTCAGGAATGAAACGTGAATCCGTTCCGGTGAGCAAAGGCATCTCCACGGGTAATTTAAATTCAGAAAGATTTCCTATACCATCACGGCTCACTTTACTGATCGTATTTACAAAAGGGACAAGTGTATCCTGCATCAAAACATGGTTCACTGTATCCAGCGTATACAAACTCATCCCACCGAAGAAAATCGTATGCATGAAATTGTTTAGAGAATCATACACAGGCATTGCCGCCGTTTCATATTGATTCAGGTTCTGGTTGAAACCGGACTGGTGCTGGATATTTGTTGCAGTGATGTCTATCGGTGTCAGGAATGGAAGTGTTGCAGTTTTCTGGAACACGCCGCCGAAGGCTGTGTACCCAAAATCTCCATTTGGAAAAATCTGTTCGGCGACATTCAGATCCCTGCGGTGAAAATTATCTGTGTCTGTAACTGCAGTATAATTGGTGATTGCAAGTGAAGTTCCGTCATCATTGATGTTGAACTTGCGGATTGAATTGGAATATGTCTGTGTAAACAATGTAGATCCTGAAATCTTGCTGTACATTCCATCAAAGCGATGTCCGAAAATGAGGTAGTATGTGGAATCAATTTTCTGCAAATGACCGCCGGTTACAATAATGTTTGAGTCACGAAGCTGCCTGATAGCCGGAGCTACAGCATAACCATTTACAACTTCATCGACCAACGTACTCAGGTTGATTGCCGATAGTGTCGGGAAGGTAATATTCGCCAACATAGAATCGCAGCGGCCATATCCGCCGACTAAATAAAGCATCGAGTCTGCCTGGAAGAATTCCGCATTGGAAGAACTGATTGCCTCTCTTACATAGTCCGGCAACGAAGTAAGCCCTGAAACCCATTGTGTATTTGTAACCGGATCAACCACATATACTGAATCATTCCGGGTGTACTTTGAAAAACCCATCCCTGCCTGGAAATTATGCAAGCCATCTCTTCGCCCTCCTATAAAAATCCATTTTCCGTTCCATGCAGCGTATGCACATGAATGGATAGCAGGAACAGTTGTGATCGGCGACTGAACCACTGACACGCTAAATGGTTGCTGGGCAAAAGAAAACCCGGTCAACAATAAAAATAGAATTAATAGATTTCTTCTCATGGATTAGATTGATATCGCTCACTATTATTTGCCACGAATGAACACCAGGCAAGAAAACTTGTGAAGATTATTGCAAAATATTCGATGAATTACCTGAATTTTTTTGTGATGATTCAGAATGATTTTTAAGATCAAAGAATTGCCACTAAGTCACCATGTCACAAAGATTTTCTTAAGATTCTTAGTGCTTTAGTGCCTTGGTGGCATATATCTCGCAGAATATTTTCGTAATTAATTTCAAATTGAGAGACTACCGAATTTTTTTGGTGTTTTTACAAATAGAAAATTCTTCTGTCTTTACCGAAAATCCATTCGTGTCAATTCGTGAAATTAGTGGCTTTTTTAAAAAAAACCAAGTGGCCGAATTCAAAACACTATGACAAGCGAAAGAAAATTATTCAATCACAAACCGCTTTGTAACCATTCCTTCTTCACCACTGACCTTCAAATTGTAAATTCCTTTAGCGAGCTGTGCAAGTTTGAGTGTATATGATTGCACGCCTGCCTCAGCATGAATAGTTTCATTGTAGACAATTCTGCCTGTAACATCAGTAACGCCGAGAATCAATGGCTTGCTCTTATCAAGGTAAAAATCAATTGTAAATATTCCTGCATTCGGATTCGGATAAAGATTAAAGCGCGGTATGAACGATTGCTGTGGTATTGATGTACAGAGGTCAACATGTGTTGTTGTCGTTGTAGAATTTACACAGCCAGAAGTAAAGTTTGTATAAGTATAAGTGATGACATGATCACCTGTTCCAGCCAATGCCGGATCAAAATACCTGCCCGAAGGTCCGGTACAGCCGGGGCCGGAAAACTGTCCGCCAATCGGGGTGCCGGTGAGTGTATCCTGCTGGTTATACACACAATAAAATGTATCAAGTCCTGAAATGGTTAGTGCCGGTAATCCTGCGTAAATCACAAGAACAGGAGCTGATGTTGCAGAACAGTTCGAAGAATCTGATGCGATCACATAATATGAACCGCCCTGTGTAATCATCAGGGTATCATTGTCACTGTTGCTCACAGCATTTCCATCCTGGTACCATGCATAATGAAAACCGTTTCCTTCCGGAGTTCTTAGCACATAAGGATTGATCGTGTCGCATACATAAATTGTATCATTGTCACTTACAGACGCGACAACAGAACATGCTGTTCCCTGGAACCTGTATATGCCACCATTGCCATAATCTGCACAATACAACTCTCCCCAACGGTCTTCTCCAAAAGCAACAACCGTTGAACGGCCAAGGGCTCCTATTAAAGTACCTGTCCATCCGCCGGTACCATTGGGTTCCAGTGTCCGGAACTGATAGGTACTTGTAAACTCATCAGTGAAAAAATATTTTCCATACATGTCTGCATATTTTGCACCCCTGTAGCGGTAACCTCCAACAATTGCAGCTCCATTATTCGCATATTCATAAACAGGAGCGTCATAGGTATTAGCCGGCTGGCAACCCGCAGTATTATATGGATGTCCGTTCCCTTCATAACATCTCCAGCCATAATTTCCTCCATGTTTGGTCGTTGGTTGGTAATCGACTTCCTCCCATGCATTTTGACCGACATCACCGATCCACAGATCTGCGTTCATGCGATCGAAGCTCCATCTCCATGGATTCCGTTGACCCATATTCCAGATTTCTCCTCTACCCGCTGTACCAACCAATGGGTTGTCAGGAGGAATTGTATAAGCAACACTTGTATCGCTCACATCCAGGCGAAGTATTTTTCCCAAAAGTGAATCTACATTTTGTGCCCGGTTTCCGGGATCACCACCACTGCCACCATCACCTGTTCCCATATATAAGTATCCATCTGTCGCGCGGAATGCAATATGTCCACCATTGTGGTTTGAATATGGATGCCATATTGTAATCACAATGTGTTCAGAAGATGCATCTGCCAAATCCGGGTTGCCGGCACTCACATTAAAACGTGAAACCCTTACATCACCATGCGTGAGTTCAGTATAATAAACATAGAAAAATCCATTGTCTTTATAATGCGGATCAAATGCCAAACCAAGCAAGCCACGCTCTCCACCTGATAGAACCCGCGCATGTATATCAAGGAATGCATTTGGATAATGAACACCCAAAGTATCAACTATCCTGATGTAACCGGATTGCTCTACAATAAAGAGTCTGTCGTCACCGCAATTTTTGATGTCGACAGGAGATGAGAATCCAGTAGAAAACGGAGTCAGACTGATTTGCGAATTTGCCTGTCTATGAAGAAACAACACACAAAAAACCAGTAGTAAGGTTATCTTTTTCATTCTATTATATGGGATTTAAAAAGGAAGGGCAAAAGTAATATTCTATAATCAGAAACCCGATAATTCTAAATTTTGAGATTTCTACCAATAAAATTCATCTATTCGCCAAAATGTTGATAAGGTTTAGAATTAAAATGAATGTTGGAGGAAATCTGTACTTATCTTTATTCCATCAACAACTTAAAACTAACTTATGAAAATTTTTACACGATTCGCAATAGCAGTGCT
Source organism: Bacteroidota bacterium (assembly GCA_039930605.1). Lineage (GTDB taxonomy): Bacteria > Bacteroidota > Bacteroidia > AKYH767-A > 2013-40CM-41-45 > JAPLDB01. The sequence continues at coordinate 3,468 of JBDTTM010000052.1, read as the reverse complement.
ATTGCTATTTTTGGAATTCAATCCCATTATCGGTTATTCTCAAATAGTCATAAATGAGATAACTCCAAGTAATAACGGGTCTTTTACAGACGAGTTCAATACCAACCCTGATTGGGTTGAATTGTACAATGCTGGTTCATCGGCTGTAAATATAAACGGCTACGGTTTTTCAGACAATATAACAGTGCCATTGAAATGGACTTTTCCAGACATAACAATGCCATCGCACAGTTATTTGGTGGTTGTCACTGACGATACCAGTAAGAAACAAATCACCCACCATTGGGAATGTGCTGTAAAAGCAAGTGATACCTGGAAATACAAAATACCAGTCGCAGGTGCTGACACCAATTGGAGAAATCTTTCTTTCAGCGATGCCAGCTGGACAAGCGGAACCGGCGGAATGGGATTTGGTGATAATGATGATGGAACTTCAATTCCACTGAGTTCTGTTTGTGTGTACATGCGCAAGTCGTTTACGATTGCTGACACGGGTAAAATCACCCAAGCCGTTTTTAACATGGACTATGATGATGGTTTTGTTGCTTTCCTGAATGGAAAAGAAATTGCCCGGTCAAACGTGGGTTCAATAGGAATCCGACCGGCATACAACCTGTTGGCTTCTGCATCGCATGAAGCGTTGTTATACCAGGGACAAAATCCTGATTCATTTTATCTCAGCAAAACATTCCTTGCAACTATTCTTGTGAATGGAACGAATGTCCTCACGGTTGAAACGCATAACAATTCAACGAGCTCGACTGATCTTTCAAGCAATCCATTTCTTTCCTTCGGAATCACTGACAACGGAACTTATTTTTCTTCATTACCTTCCTGGTTCCACGCACCTGCTATTGAATACATGCATGCAAAATTCAAACTTGACAAAACAGGAGAAACAGTTTTACTTTCAAATCCTGCAGGTACGATCCTGGATCAAAAAACCTACTCGAATCTTGAAATTGATGACAGCTATGGCCGGAGTACTGATGGTGCTTCTACATGGTGCTATTTTGAAACACCAACTGCAGCTTCGACAAACAATCTCTCCACCTGCGCTTCCGGATATGCAACGATTCCATTGTTCTCTCTCACAGGAAATTTTTATGCTGTTTCCCAATCACTCGTGCTATCAACAACGCAGTCCGGTGGTGTGATTCGATATTCACGTGACGGAACCGATCCTACATCTTCCTCAACCCAATACAGCGGTCCGATCAATCTCGACACTACTCAGGTAATCCGTGCAAGGGTTTTTGCTTCGGGATTGCTGCCAAGTGCTACAATTACAAATGATTATTTCATCAATGAAACTACCAAACTTCCCATTCTTTCCATTACTACCACACCATCTAATTTATGGGATTGGAATACGGGCATCTATGTAATGGGGCCGAATGCAGGAGCTACTTCTCCTTATTTTGGAGCGAATTTCTGGATGGATTGGGAGAAGCCTGCAACGATTGAGTTTTTCGACAAACAAAAAAACCGCGTTTTCAAATTCAACGCCAACATTAAAATCAATGGCGGCTATTCACGCGCTAAACCACAAAAAAGTTTTGAAGTGAAAATGGATGATAAGTGGGGAACATCAGCGATTAATTATGCATTGATTCCTGACAAAAGTTTTATCACCAATTGGGACGACTGGGTGATCCGCAATGCGGGTAACGACTGGCACAAAGCTCATATGCGTGATGCAGCACTTGAAAAAAATCTCAAAAATACCAACGCATCATACATGGGACAAGAGCCCTGCCTTGGTTTCGTAAACGGTCAGTTTTTCGGGGTTTACTACATAGATGAAAATGATGACCATAATTTTGTAAAAAATAATTATGGCTACAAAAAAGACGAGATTGATTTCCTTGCCTCCAACTCGGGCTCAGTAGAAATAAAACAAGGAAGTGATTCTGCATTCAATGCGATGTATTCTTATGCAACAACATCCAGTGCAACAGGTGGCAGCTACTACAGCACCATGAACAGTAAATTTGACTTGTTGAACTTTGCTGACTATTTCATTGCAGAAATTTATTGCGGTAACAGTGACTGGGTTGGAGACTGGACCAATAATGTGAAGTTGTGGAGACCGCGTACTACAACAGGAAAATTCAAGTTCCTCACTTATGACCTGGATCAGTCAGCAGGGCTGAATGTAACTTATTCTGACAATACGCTGGTAAGGGCAAGGAGACCGAACTCTGCCAATCCATTTTCAGGAATGTTCGATAAGTTGTTAACGAATCCACAGTTCAAGCAATACTTCATCAACAGGTATGCAGATTTAATCAATACACTTTTTCTTCCGACAAATATGCTGAACCAGAAGAATGCGATCAAAGACAGCATCAATGCTGATATGCCTCGCAGCTTTACCAAATATGGAGGAAGTGTTTCAACCTGGAATACCGAATTGAGTACGTTTACTTCATTCATTAACAACAGAACTTCTAATTGCCGTAATCATGCGCAAACTGAATTTGCACTCACCGGACAAGTGGCACTTACGTTGAATGTATCACCTGCCGGTTCAGGTCACATTATCATCAGCACGATTTCACCTGCCACTTATCCGTGGACAGGCGTTTACTTCAACGGAAATCCGGTAACCATTACTGCTGTACCTAATCCAGGCTTTACTTTTGATCATTGGAAATCTACCGTTGCTTTCCCTGTGAATAATACCAATCAAACGGTTACACAGAATTTTACAGCTGCTGATCCGATCACTGCCTACTTTACAGGAAGTGCAGCCTCCACACAAATAACTTTCAGTGAAGTGAATTATAATTCAATCGCTGCGGCTGACGCCGGTGACTGGCTGGAGTTATGGAACTACGGAGCATCATCACTGGATATTTCCGCCTGGTACCTGAAGGATGAAAATGACAACCATAAATATACTTTTCCTGCAGGAACAGTACTCGCAGCAAATGGCCGATTGGTACTTGCAACAGAAGCCACGAAATTCCAGGCCCTTTTCCCATCAGTCACAAATTTCCAATCCATCGATTTCGGATTTGAAAACGGGGGAGAAATCATTCGCTTATATAAATACGATGGAACAATTTTCAAATCCCTTATTTATGACAATGCTGTTCCATGGCCAACGACCCCTGATGGTCAGGGATACACGCTTGAACTCTTGAGTGCAACGGGAAATCTTGATGATGGCGCGAATTGGTTTGCAGGATGCGCCGGTGGGTCGCCAGGTGTTGCTTACAATGCAGGTGCCTGTTGTTCAGTAACTGCAACCATTACTGCAGGAGGTTCAACAACATTCTGCAACGGATCAAGCGTAACCCTCAATGCTGCTTCAGGTGCAGGGTACACTTATCAGTGGAAAAAAGGTGGTGTAAATATTTCAGGTGCAACTTTAATCTCTTATGTGGCAAATTCCACCGGTGCATTTACATGCAGCATAACAAGCGGTACGTGCAGCCAGGTCTCAAATTCAATTTCTAT
>JBDTTM010000051.1:0-15238 GCA_039930605.1 Bacteroidota bacterium | reverse complement strand
TTATAGTTTATGGCAATATTCAAAAACAGGCCTGAAGATTTAAAAGAATTTGGTTTCGGCACGAAGGTGTATGAATCCAATCAACGGCTTATTACCAAAGGCGGTAGAAGTAATGTAAAACGAAAAGGGCTTTCCTTCCTGGATGAATTGAGTTTCTTTCATTCTCTTATTACGATGCCATGGTGGAAATTTAATTTATTGGTCGCCTCTGCATATTTATCTGTCAACCTCATCTTCGCTCTCCTGTATTATTTCATTGACATTGCAAATATCAATGGCATGATTGCAGCAAATAATTTTGAACGCTTCATGGAGGCATTTTTCTTCAGCACACAATCTTTGACAACCGTTGGCTATGGAAGATTAAACCCGGTCGGTCTTGTTGACAGTACCATTGCAGCATTTGAAAGCATGATGGGATTGCTTGGTTTCGCGCTGGCAACTGGATTGTTGTATGGAAGATTTTCAAGACCCGTTGTAAAAATGTTATTCAGTGATATAGCTGTAATTGCACCCTACCGCGACATGCAGGGTTTTATGATCCGCCTCGCGAACAAAAGAAAACATGATTTGATTGAAGTGGAAGCACAAATGATATATTCCTGGGTCGTGATTGAAAATGGAAAAGAAGTACGCAAGTTTGATAACCTCAACCTGGAAATTAAACGCATCAGCGTGCTATCTGCTACCTGGACGCTTGTTCATCCCATTGACGATAACAGTCCGATGAAAGACAATTCAGTAAATGATTTTAAAACAAGAAATGTCGAAATCGTAGTGAACATTAAAGCATTTGATGAATCATTTTCACAAACAGTTTATTCACGTACATCATATAAGTACAACGAAATTATTTCCGGGGCGAAATTTGTTCCTGCTATTTCTCCAAATCCTGACGGATCCATATTGGTAGAACTGGATAAGATCAGTGCATTTGAAAAAATAGCTATTACCTCAATTTAAAAATTATTGCATAATATCTTGCTAACAATTGTACCTACCGGCAGGCAGGCGTATTTACAGCAATAGTCCGGTTTTTTTTCTTCGTGCTATTGGAGAATTCCACAACACACTTTTTATAATATAATTTAATGAACGCCCCCACAGCAAACTGCGAGGTATCTAGTGAAATTCTCCGAGCCTTCTTCGCCATAGTAGAATTCGCTACGCCGGCTGAAAGCCCCTACCCTCCATCGCCAGGTCTACGGAGGGTCCTCCTCGCCATGCCAACTCCGCCGAAGCAGTTTCTCCGGCTGCGAAGGCCCGGGATCCCGTAGCAAGCTAGCAGGTATTCGGCGAAGGAGAATAAAGTATTACTCATCAATGATGATAAGCACGACCGGGTGAATGACTTATCCCCTCACCTGAGGCGTTGTAAATGAAATCGTAAATATGTTTTTGAGCCCTGTAGGTGAGAAATAATTTTGACACAATTCATTGGTGCACACCGGACAATTCTCAATCACAGAATACTTAGAACTTTTGCAACAGGTTGTTTTCATCCCGATTGTCTTGGTCAGTATCTTATAAAAATTGTTAACCATTGAAGTGTTAGTTTTTAATTCATTAAAATAAGTATACCATATTAAATCCCGGATATTATTTCCCTCTTCAGTTTCGACTAAGATAAAACCTGTTTCGTGTTCTTTACCTGCCCGAACAGGGAAACCCATTGGCGTTTTTTTATCCTTATCTTTTTTGAGCGGATTCATGACATAAATATATCTCTCCGCCCGTTATTTTGAGGACTGAAGAGTCTATGTGGAAACATAGTCCTTTTTAACTGCGGTATTATTCCCCTCAATGGGTTTTATTTTCAGCGGACGGATAATTAAGTGAATTGCACTATCAAAACTGATATAGCTAATAAGCCAATTAATAAAGACTATCAGTCTGTTTCGGAAACCCACAAGTGTCATCAGGTGAACAAAGACCCAAATAAGCCATGCAAAAAAACCACGGAGGTGCAAAGCACCGAAATCCGCCAGCGCCTTATTCCGGCCCACAGTTGCGAGCACCCCCTTATTTGAATACCTGAATTTCTTCCAGGGTTTCGCACTTCTAATATTCAAATTGCGTGCAAGATTAGTTGCCTGCTGGATTGCTACCGGAGCCAGCATGGGATGATTCTTTTCAAAGGGATCTTCCATAGATGCAACATCACCAACAGCATAAATATTTTCATAGCCAAGTATTCGGTTGTAACGATCCACTTTATAGCGCATGTTTCTATGAACTGAACTTTCTGCAATCCCTTCAACTGGATTTCCGGTCACTCCAGCCGACCAAATAAGAATATTGGTTGGTATCATTTCTCCGGTACTCAAAAGGACACGTGCACCATCAAAGTCCTTTACCAGATGACCTGTTTTTATTTCAACTCCCATTTTCTCAAGGTATCTCCTTGAATGAACGGATGCCTCATTGGACATGGCGTTTAAAATCTTTTTACTTCCTTCAATGATATAAATTTTGAAACGGGAGAAAGAAAGTTCCTGATAATCTTTGGGCAAAACATGATTTTTCAAATCGGAAAGTGCTCCTGCAATTTCAACCCCTGTAGGTCCACCTCCAACAATAACTATGTTGATGCTGGCTTCTGCCTTATTTTCAAGAACAGCTGATTCAAGACTTTGAAATATCCAACTCCTGATGTCCAGTGCACCGGGAATTGATTTAAGCGAGAATGCATACTTCGCGATATTGTCATTGCCGAAATAATTTGCTTTACTCCCGCTTGCAATAATAAGCTGATCGAATTTTAATTTTCCCTGCGAGGTATTCAACGTTTGATCCTCAGGGTTTATTCTCAAAACATCTGCCATCCTGAAAACTAAAGATGATCCGTGAATCGACTTACGCAAAGGGTATGCAATGCTATCTGGCTCCAATTCACCCATTGCTACCTGGTAGAGTAATGGTTGAAATGTGTGATAGTTATTCCGGTCTAATAGAACAACCTGGTACTTTTTCTTTGAAAGTTTTTTCGCAAGCTTCAGTCCTGCAAAACCACCACCAACGATGACGATGCGCTGCTTACTGCTTTTGCGGATACCAAGATCGTCCCTCATTCTTATAGTTCAGCCTGTTGAGGGATGTAGAGATTATTTCTCCGACCCTCGGCTGATATTTCATCATAAAATTTTTCAAGCTTCTCATTCGTTCCGCGAACGGCACTGATAAAACGGTCGGCCCAGTTAATATAGATGCTTCGTTTCTCAATATCCCAGCCTTCTGGCGTATAAGAGAGTATTGCTTTCACGTTGGCAATCTTATCAGCGAGCTTTATCAATTTTGCTTTTGCTGACAGCGCTTCAACCCTTTGCAATTGCATTTGAAATTTTTCTGCATCACTGTCTGATTGATGATCCGTAATTTCTAACACCAGGTTATATACTTCTTCTCCGAAATGAAAATTCAATTCATTCGGTTTTGTATTTGTCCTCTCAAGGACGTCATGCAATGCTGCAGCCATCAATACCTCCTGGTCATTCACTTCAGCAACGACCGACAAGAGGCGGCAAACACTTATTACATGATTTATATAGGGCTCTTCGTTTTTAGACTTATCAAAGCGATGTCGGTAGGAAGCAAATTCAATTGCTTCGAGAAATGAGGGTAATAATTTTGTGTCTTTCATACAAATATTTTTTATTTAATTCATCGAATTGCATGCCATGAGATAATCCCATGCCAGGGTTTATCTTTAATAATTAACACTCAATCTTTGACCTGGAAGATTTAGGTAATGAATAAATAATTATGAGTACTTCTCTCAACAACCGGGAATCTTATTCCCCAATTCCAGATAATACAATTACAAGAATGAGCTAATCCTACAACATCGATAATTTACTTCTCCTTGTCTTTCTTTTCATTCTTTTTCTTCTCGTCTTTCTTTTCTTTTACTATTTTAAGGATCGACTTAACAGTGCCTGTACTCTCAACAACCACATTGCTGTTCTTCATCATGTTCTGATCAGATTCAAGCTTAAGTGTGAGATGTAACTTATAATTTACCTTACTTCCCTTCTTCAGAAGTTCAAACAACGTCTTACGTACTTCTTTAAAAGAAAGCGTAAGTGGTATGTCGAGTTGTGTGGTATTCTTTGCCTTCAGCACTGTAAGTCCCTCAATAATACCTTTCAGCACTTCATGATCCTCGATTTGTATTTCAAATGCATAATCCTTCAGCTTTATATCGAATACATTCTTATTTGTGAGAGAGGCGTGCACCATTATTAATGCACGCTTGAAGTTGAGTGAATCTATATCCATCTCATTCACTTTAATTACAGGCAAATGAAACAGAGGAAGAAAACGTTTGACCTCAACATCAAATTTTTTCTGGAAAATAATATCCGTATAGAAGTGTGCAACCATTTTGTACTCAACAGAGTCAATGTTCCTGCTCTCATTGGCTTTTATCACCGAATCAATATCGTGGGGGTAAACAGTAATAGGAAGTTTCACCCAGCTGCTATCACCGCCATTGAGATGTATAGATTTTTCGTACCTGCTTTTAATAATTTGTACATCGTTGATATAAAATTCATAGGCAAAACTATCTGCGGTAAAACCAAATGGCAATTGGTTTTTAATTAAAATGCTGGCGTTCAAATTTGCTTTCTCCAATGTAAGAGATGTTATTTCAATCACACTCATCTCTACCCGTGGCAACAAAAATGTTTTATAGGGACTTGGATCGTTTACATATTTTATATAACGCCACAGAAGAAGTGATGCAAAAGAGACGACAATAAGTATTAAAAATATCAATAAGATTTTTTTGATCATATATTATGGAGCTTATTTAAATGTAGTGGCTTAGAGCTGAGGACAGTTTAGGAGTCCTATCCGGGTAGTATTTTACCGGCATGTTTTCTTTGGATTCAATCTTATTTTGAATTTGATCACCTGAAATGTCGGGTACAATTATCGGCATATTATCAGACTTCCCTGTCGTATGCCCGGGAGAAATTTTATGAATATTGAGGATTCTATCCGGAACCATTTTTTCGGTATTAATGGTTGGAGCAATTTTCACGGCAGATCCCTGGGCACTATTATTTGAATAAAAACAGGCAGGAATAACAGATAAGAAAAGCGTTTTTATTTTCATATTTCAGGGAATTATTTACCCTATTGGTAAAAACTGTGCCTACCCGGTTGCAGTAAGGTGCCTTCTGTTCAACATAGGAGTTGGACATTTGCATCTTGGAACTCTCGAATTTTGTTGGCCGATTCAGGTGGAACTACTTACTGCAGAGAAAGATATAAAGATACACGCATGCAATGCTTTTTTTAAGTTACAGTAATAATACTTGTTTTGTAATCTTCAAGTTAGAAACTCCTCTCCGCATTAGTCCTGTCCACCATCAGGAGGCCTTCTTCTTTTTTGTTTCAAGACTGGCTTTAAGCATACTCATCAAATCTCCTTTTGTGGAATGAACGACTTTCATTTTAGGCATTGTCCGCTTCTTGCCTTTTGATTTATCCTTGATAATCTTTAAAAGTTTTGCAGTATAGGTATCCTTATACTTTGCTATGCTGAACTTTTCCGTAAGCTGATCTATCAGTTTATCGGCCATTGCCATTTCTTTTGTCTTAGTTTTTGATCCGGGTGGAAGATTCAACTCTGAGGGTTCACGTATTTCCTCTTCAAAACGAATCCTGTTAAGTACAATAACTTTCTGATACGGCTTTAAAATTGCAAGCGCTTCTCTGTTTCTCAATACAAAACTTGTAATGCCAACTTTTCCGGATGCCTGCAGTGAATCGCGCAACAATGCGTATGCTTTCATTGACGATTTGTCGGGTTGGAGGTAATAAGGTTGTTCATAATAAATGCTGTCTATCTCTGATTCCCTTACGAAGTTTAAAATCTCAATTGTCCTGGTCTTCTCTGCATCTGCAGCTTCAAAATCTTCGTCCTCTAAAATGACGTATTCATCATTCACCATATACCCTTTTACAATATTTTCATATGCTACCTCCTTACCGGTATTGGCATTAACACGTTTGAACTTAATGTTGGAATGATCTTTACTATCCAACATATCCAGGTCTAATGCGCTTTCCTTTACAGCAGAAAACAACTTCACTGGAATATTTATTAAACCGAAACTGATAGATCCTGACCAAATGGCTTTCATATTTTGTTTTCTTTTAAATGCGAAAATTCTATGCCATTATTATATCGTGTAAAACATGATATACTTTTAATAAGTAATCAAATCCAAATCCTGATATTCATGAAAAAACTATTGCGGCTTAAATCTACCCTACTTTCCTGGCTAATTGTGTAAATACTAACCTTCCCTAAGCATACGCTGCAATTCCATTCTCCACCAGTTTCTTTAAATCAGCAAGTATTTTACTCCAGTTTTGTTCGCTGTGCGACTTTGTCTTTTCATCAGGAATGTTTTCCTGCGTGATCGTTAGTCGTGTTTTTCCATGCTCTTCTATAAGGTCGTATGTGATAGTCACATAATTTTCCGGCTTATCTTCTATGCCACTCATCGAACTCCAATAACTATATCGGAATAATTTTGGCGATTCAGTATCCAGTATCGTTCCTTTGTCTTCATATTTTTTGCCTTCCCATTCTCCCCTGAAATAAAGCGGACTGCCCTTCTTCCAGTCAGAGATGGCCTCAGTGCCGAAGAAATATTGCCTGATCATTTCGGGCTCTGTCAACGCCTCCCAAACTTTGGCTATCTGCGCATCAATTTCTGCACTAACTTTTCCTGTGATATTACTTTTCATAATTGATTATTTTTTTATTAAAGTTAGAATTAATTTACTTACTTCATCAGCCATTCCTTCTTTTCTGCCAACCTTTTGTTCACACTTTTGTTTTTCAATTCCGAACTTATATATACGCCTTTCCGGCGTTTCAAGATTATATTTTTTACGCTGCTGAAGATATTTTAACCGCTCATCTTCTTCATAATTTTGCTGGCTACGATTTTCCCTTTTTGCATTTATTGTGATTAATAAAAAAAATATCATTCAATAAAGCCAAGCAGGAAAAAGGTGTACCCACTTTAAAAACAGGCTCAAACCAAGATCATGAATAAAATGCGGAATGCTTTCTACATAATGTGGGAAAATGCTCACATAAAAAATGTTAGCATTCAACGTTCCAGTTCACGTATTACCTTGATGGGAGAAGTTCCAACCCTATTAACAGCATACTTAAGTTCATCTGTTGAACAACCTAAACGTTTAGCCCAATAGCGGACATCCCTGTCCTCATGAATATTTATCTGACGGCGGTCAGTTCTTTTGTCTTTTTGCTTTTCCATAGATGAAGAGGACAATAGATTCAGGTATGGTTTAATATTAGTGAACATGTGATTTCTTTAAATGTTTAAAATTGATATTGCCCGGATTTAGACTTCCGGGGATTTCACATTAATTCATGAAACCCATAGCACCAACATCACTACGCTTACAACAGCATAAATGAACAGATCGATGAAAACAAAAAACAGGATTGCGTCGAAAATCCTTCTTGCTTTACTTTTTCCTTCTGCATATACATTAAAGAATTCTCTGATTGTCATTTTCTATACTGTTTTTTACTGTACAGTCCAATGATCTCACCTGATGCGATTACATGTCCGGCAATATTATCAAGTACACTCTTCTTACTGACTCCGGATTTTAAATTGAGCATCATATCAAGCGCATATACTTTAAAATGATAATGGTGCTCACCAGTTGGAGGACAAGGACCGGTATAGTTCGACTCTCCCCTCCCATTCACACCCGGTATTCCAGGGACAGAATTTTCAAGGATGTTTCCGCCCGGTTCAATATTAAAAACCACCCAATGATCAAACCCACCATTGGGTGCATCGGGATCATCCATAATCAGTACCATCGAAACAGCTTCCTTTGGAATATTTGTAATAGTTAATGCAGGACTTATATTGGCCCCTTCACAGGTAAATTTTTCCGGAATCATTTTCCCTTCCTGAAAATCAGGACTGGTGATTGTTAGTGTTGCCTGGAATAACGAAGCCAAAATGATCACTATATTCATGATATTTTATTTTTACGTGAGTCCTTTTTCATCACATTTGCTATTGTCTTTCGTTATAACACAGAAAAAAAACATGCCCCCACGCATCGGAAAAATGGAATCCTGCATTTCTGCATCATTAACCAAGTTTATTAATTATGCCTGAATATAACTTTATTACATATTTGAAAATAAACGCCTCCCGTGAGGAAGTATGGGAATTGATAAAAGACCTGCGCAAGTGGCCGGAATGGTGGCGAGGTGTTCTTGATGTCAGGGAAATATCTAAAGGTAGCAATGATGATCATGGAACCCGGTTTGCACATATATGGAGAAGCCTTCTTCCATATAAACTAAAGTTTGTAACAGAAATTACAGGCCTTGTCCCGTATAAAAGCATTGAGGCAAGTGTTACGGGCGAGTTGGAAGGAATTGGCAGATGGGAGTTCTCGTATAACGGAGACAGTTGCACTTCACTTATATATTATTGGCGCGTTAAAACAAATGCCCGGTGGATGAATCTCACGGCTCCTGTTTTAAGTAGGATATTCCGTTGGAATCATGATACTGTAATGCGATGGGGTGCATTAGGGATTGCCAGGAATCTTAAATGTAGAGTTGAATTTCGGAGCGAATGGATTCGCTGATTCAAAATTAAATAATCCGTCCGGATTTCTCCAGACGGATTTATAATTAAGCATCCTTAAACACTTAATCATGCTCTATCACGAGAGAGCAAATCGTTAAACATGCTCTCAGTTGAATCGATTATTACCTGCGAGTGTCAACTTGCCTGCCGCTTTGGCGGGAACTTGTTTGTTCGTCTGTAGACTCTTCTTCTTCCGTCCGGGAAGTTTTCAGATTGCGATCTTCAACTGCACCGGATTCTTCGTTACGCATACCTTTGCGATCACGATCTGCAGTATTATCGGTAGTCTGTTGATCTACTTCTTCTTTTTTCTTGTATTCTGAAGAAGAAGTTCCAGTTTGTCCGGAATGCGTTTGATGTCCTTGCGGATTCTTATTACCTGTTTGAGGTTGTTGAGATCCTTGATTTTGATTTTTTTGATCTGCCATAATTGAAATAGTTTTAATTTATTCTGCCTACTCTGTTAATGCTTTTCAGCAACCGCATTCTTACTCTTTTTTATGGGAGGGATTTTCAGAAAGTTCTCCTTTATTCTTTGTATTAAAAAAGCATATCGCATATTTCCTTCACACATAGTTTTATAGACTTAAAAATGGTGAAATTAATTCTCCGGAAATATTTTGGCTGGTGCAGAAGTTACTCAGCGCTATCCTTGGCATCCCCTGTCCATTCTGCCATAGCCTTTTCATTGATACTTTTCTTTGCAAGATCATTTAACCCATCATCTGCATTTTTTTCCTCCTCCAGAATTTCAACTAGAATTGCTGCGGCATCATCGTGACCCATTGTTTTTGCAAACGCTGCCAATGCACCATACGAAGCTATTTCATAGTGTTCCACTTTTTGAGCTGCTGTTATCAATGCCGCATCGCGGGTATATGTTCCCTTTTCAGTTTCTTCGATAATGGAAGAGGCCTCTTCTACCAGTCCATCCATTGCATCACATTTTTTCGCCTGCGGTTTTTCTCCGATCAGTTCAAACACCCGCTCAACTTTTTTTACCTGTTCTTCTGTTTCACGCAGGTGGTTGCTGATAGCATCCTTTAACTCTGTTGTAGTTGCGGCTTTAACAAGCTTAGGTAGATTTTTTACGAGATGCTTTTCAGCCCAGTAAATATCTTTCAGCTCATCAATAAATAAATCATGAAAAAGGTTTTCTCCCTTTTTCATTTTTTTATCAGCCGGGCCTGCTGATATATTTTTTGCGCCAATCTTTGACGAAGCCGCTGCCGCAATGGAGTTTTTTTTGGTTTGCATATATTTTATATTTTAAAATTTAAATTTCGATTGCGCACACCACTAAATTAGTGTGCCATATATTTCATATTATTAATAAGGACATAAAATAGTATCATACATTAAATGTTTATTATCTTTGATTCATGAATAAAAGTAAAATATGCTACTTAAGAAAATATGCTACTATTTAGTGTCCCCCGTAATAACTATTCATTAATGAACGACCCCGCAGAAAGCTGCGAGATTCTCCTCGCTTTCATTCCCGTAGTAAGCGACTAGGTATTCGGCGAAGAAAATAAATAGCTCTTGATCTGAAAAACGGATGTGGATATCAACAGCCGGTTTGCATGCAGGAAAAATTATTTTTTGTTGAAAAAATTGCCGCTGTATAGAAAAAGAACGAATTTCATGGGGAAAATTTGAATTCCATCGCCTGGAATGTTTCGCAAAAACCACACATTCATCATGAAAATCCGTCGCAAAACAATTTCCTATAACTATGATCCCCGAGAATCTTACTTTTTAAAAACCGAGCCTGGGTAATAGGTCAGGTGATTTAGTATTGTTTATTATGTACTGCAATCGGCCACTCGCACCATGGTACAACTAAAAAGAAACTTGCGCAGATCTCTCTTCAAGGGTTGGAGTGAATGAAAGGAAATTTATTGTTCAGACTAAGCCACTACCAGGGATTGTCTTAATTTTTACTCTTTAGACGATCTACTGTATCAACCTGGGTTGTATTGCGCTGATGAAAAGTTTGTATAAAAACCTGCCGCCATTCTTCTTCCTTAAATGGCTTTATAAAACATTGCAAGGCTCCTTTGAGAACTGATTTCTGGTGTGAGCCCTTATCATTCGTTGTAGAAATCATAAATACCGGAACCTGAGACAACCTGGGAGTTTGTTTGATATTGTCAAGACATTCCCATCCATCCATTAATGGCATTTTGATATCCAGAAAAATAAAATCAGGGATGTAAGTCGTAAGGGATTCAATCGCATGAACACCGTTACGCGCGTGATGCAACTTAAAAGTCGGATCGAATCGGAACAAAGCATCACGAAAAAGGTCAAATTCATCGAAGTCATCTTCGGCATATAAAACAATTTTGTGCTGCAGTTGCATTGACAGTAAAAGTGTAGTGCTTTTTCGAGTGTAAAAATAAGAAACTAAAATCCTGTTTTCAGAACAAGTGTAAATATTTAAGCATTGATTGTTAAACTGTTGGAAAAAAAGAAATCCGGCACTATAATCTGCACCGGACCCCTTGAGTATATATAGAGATTAAACGGAATGTTACTTCATGCCAATATTTTTGGCTTTCTCCTGAGCTACCATCGACTCATCAAGGTGCATCCTCAAAGATGGAAGCATATTAGCCGCCCATGCCTGGATGTCAGGATCGGTGCATTCTTTGGCCGCTTTATCAAATTGTTCAATGGCATCCTTATGACCACTTACCATAGCATCACTGAAATCTTTATCAAAGTCACTTCCTCTTTTTTCAGAAAGATTATTGTACTCCTTTTGTGACTTATCGCTCATCGCAGACGGAACACTGATATTTTTTTTCTTCGCCAATGCAGCAAGTTCATCATATGCTTTTTGGTGTTGAGTGCTCATTGCAGTCCCAAGTTCCCGAACCTCCTTTGTCATTCCATTATTCGCTGCAAGCTTGCCTGCACTGATTTCTTTAAGATTGATGTCGGCAGCTTCTACAAGGAATTGTGCATCTTTTTCGTTGTCACTGCTGAATTTAGCATCATTGTGCTCTTCAGCATTCTTTTTAGGGTCTTCATTGGCTGCATTTTTAGCTTCATCTGAAGTATTATTGTTGCTGCATGAAGTTGCAAATCCCAGGCTGATAGCTATAGCAAAAGCAAGGGTGAAATAATTTAATTTTTTCATTATTAATTGAGTTTACTTCATCCTAAAAAAACTATGCCACTTAGAAAGGATAACCGATGGCAACATTCAAAACAAGATTTTCTCTGCGCCATGCGCTGGATCCCGCAGAGATATTATTCAGCACCCATCGTTGGGATGGCTCAAGCCACGGTTTACGGATGGGAAATGCAAGATCAAAACGTAAAACGAAAAATGAAGCATCAAAACGCAATCCAAATCCTGAACCGGCCGCAAGCTGGCTGATGAGTTCACTGCGCTTAAAGCCTGCATAAATATTCTGCGTGTCCTTCTTTTGTATCCACATATTACCTGCATCCACGAAGAAGGCTCCCTTAACAATTTTGTAAATATCAAATCGGTATTCAGTATTCCCTTCCAGTTTTAAATCACCTCCATTCCTAAGGATTGCATTTGAAATCTTATTTGGTGGGGTTATCCCTGGCCCAAGAGAATTAATCCTGAATGCACGCACGCTGTTAGGTCCACCACTAAAGAATTGTTTTACATACGGGAGTGTGGATGAATTTCCATAAGGATACCCCATTCCGGTATAAAGACGCACTACCAGCTTTTGCTTTTGAGAGAAATTAAAATAGTTGCGCAGGTCGACTGTGAACCGCATAAACTGGGAATACGGAATTCCTGCGATAGTGAGTGGACGATCCGGATTGGCATCTTTTCCATTGAAAATCCTATTGTACGCGGTGATAGTATTTCCTGCAAAATCAGTTGTGAAGTGCAGATAGAACATACTCTTCTGCAATGGAATCACCTGTTCATCAAAAGTAAAAGCGTAATTAATTCCGGCAATGAATTGATCCTCAAAACTCCGCTTGAAGAATGGATTTTCTAATAGTAGATTTTGAAATTCATCGCTTTTATTCCTGACAGTAAAATAATTCATTGAAACCGGGTTCAGCACATGTTCAATCTTAATATTTTCCTTCCAGTTGTACCCAAATTGAAATTGTAGGGAGTTGAGATCATAAAAATTGACCCTTCTCAAATAATCAAAGCTTCCGGAGATTTTTGTTTTTGGGATGTAAATGCTTCTTGGCTGGCGTAGCCGGAAAGGAGCCATGATCCGGGGAATTATCAATTCAACCTGGGGTCCTATTTCGTAAGAAAATACATTCTTCTCTTTTCCGGTGAGTTGAGTTTCAAGAGAACCCTTGAGATTTACCTTCAGAAGTTCCGCACCCCGCAGGCTATTGCGGTTTTGGTATGCAACATTCAGAGCAGGTCCAAGAAAATTATTTGATTTGGAAATGGTTTGCAATTCCAGTTGAATACTCTTACGGGGAGAGGGCGTGAGTTGTATTTCTGCATTTAAGTAGCCAGGATGCAGCGTATCTGTTGAAGCGAAATTGACCCTCACAAATTTAAATGTGCCCATTCCCATCAACCGGCTCAACGTTATATTGTGATTCCGCCGGGAATAAACTTCGCCCTTTTTTAAAAAGACAGAACGCAAAATAACCTTCGGACGGATGTTTCTGTTGCCTATAAACAGTACACCGTCTAAGGTAAGTGTGTCCTTTTGCATCGTATCATTTTCCGCAAGCATGAAATCATTGACTACAGAAACATTGTTGATCCGGTAAACCAATAAATTTTCCAGTGGAATATTCTCTTTCAATGTCAATGTGAGGGAAACGTTTTTATCTGCAACAGAAGTATCTGCCTTGAATAAAATATAATCAGCGCTGAAATAAAAGTAACCCGCGTTTTTCAGAGATTCATCTATGCGCTTTCGTTCGTTACGCAACCCTTCAAGGTTGTAGTCCCTGCCGGGTTTCAAAATCGTTTTGTCTTTTGTAGCTGTAATTGCCTGGCTTACTGAATCCATACCGGATGGAAAATTCACAATCTTAATGGTATAAGGATTGTGCGCATGAACCGTGTAGATGACCTTTCCCCTTTTTTCCTTTTCTTCTGTTTTACTTTCTGTAAGGCTGTTAAAGATTCCCCTATTAAAAAGTGCCGCATCAATCAGTCCTTTCGTAATGTCAGGTTTTACACTGCTCATCAGCACCGGTGGTTCACCCACTTTCGTTTTTAGCCAGTGCTTAAAACCCTTTCCTTTTTTATCGTTCGTGATGTTGTATATCCAGACCTTGGGTCGGTTTCCCAGGAATTTTTTATTTGGAGCAGGTCTGAGAACAGCTTCTACATTGTTTTTGATCTCACCTTTATCACGCAGTTTTTCATTACTGACAACGATCACTTTGGCCCCTGTATACAGCTTTTCACCGTCAGGTAAGGTTCTTAGACCACTGCAAGCAGACAAACATATTGCAATGAGAACAAAGTAGATGCTTTTCATAGTCCTCCGCAAATGTATCGCTAAATAAACTGAAAGCAGAAGCTGGTTTCGAATGCAGGTAATATTACTGGTAATACCAATGATTCAAAACCAGCTTCCTCTTATAAAAATTTAATAATGGTTCGTGGCAAATTTTCCTGCTTCTTCCTGTCGCTCCTGCATTTCAAAGAATTTACTTCCATGAAACAAAAACAACTGTCGTCTTGAGGAGAAGGCCTGGAAGTATTGCATCATGCACAAACTAACGACAGCACTGATGCCAAAACCTTCCGCCGAAACAATGAATGCCGGTGCGAATATTCCAAGTTGATTGGCAGATTGCATTTCTCGTCCAACAATTTCAAGAAAGAAGGGACTGAATAACGAATACACCAAAACGAAAACCGCAAATGTGAGGAACGAAATTGCTCCCAGTACAAATGAAAATGCCATTCCTTCCAGGTATTCCATGCCCACTTTCTTTACTTTTACAAGATCGTACAATGCATAGTATGTCACAAAAAAGTAGAGGAAATAATTCACGAAACGCAACTCGGGAATCCCGGCAAGTCCTGCTACCTTCATAATTAAAAAATACAGGATGTAAACGGCTGTTGCGATAAATCCATACTTCAGTAAAACGCGGTTTTTGATAGATAGATTTTTCATCGGATTTTTCTTTCTGAATTTAAAAAAGTGTGCCCGAATGAATTCAGCCAAATTAACCTTGATTTTATCGAATAATAATCGGCATTCTGTTCATGTGTTGGCAATTCGTATCACATTGTTGTGATAATTGTTTCTCAATTCCAGGATTAAATGTTTACACGAATTGTCCGAAGTAAAATGTACTGAAAGGCCAGGATAAACCCCGGCCTTTTGTCATTTTACATTGCATTGACATGGATAAAAATGAAATTTATCCGGACAGCCGATATTATCATAATTACTTTCCTGAATTTGTATATCGTGCATACCGGCGATTCCGGATTTCCTGGATGGAGCGGGATTGTGTATTTGCAACAGAATATATTATTGCTTCTCTACCTCCGGTTTCTTAAAAAGCTCATTCCATTTATCAAAGTCGCGGGTATAGAGAAT